>CAJCJE010000766.1 GCA_903970565.1 Candidatus Melainabacteria bacterium
ACACGACGCTCTTCCGATCTGGCCGTGAACACTTTCGAGTGAACAATCTTCAAAATCCACCGCTGTATGGTGGTGTGAAATCGGTAATCGGCAGGTCAGCGCTACTGTGCCGATGATCGGATGAGCTTTCCGGTCCGATAGCATCCGCCCGGATCACGCCGACCGGTCATATTCATTGTCTCGAATGGACAGTGCTGCCGGGGGACGGCGAGCCGTGATTGATTCTGACCTGATGTCCTTTTCGTCCATTCGGAGGGAGAAACCGGCAGTGGACGGACGTGAGCTTCTTCGGCGTCTTGCGCTGCGCTGGCCGCTGGTGCTGGTCGGCCTGCTGCTGGCGATCATCGTCGGCGGGATCGTGTTCGCGGCGGCCCCGGCGAGCTACACCGCGCAGGCCGGGGTGCTCGTCCTGCCGCCGCGGACCGATCCCGGCGACGGCGGCGCGTTGGTCAACCCACTGTCCGCACTGGACAGTGGCGTGGTCCAGGTGGCCTCGACGCTGGTGTTCGCGGCCGGCTCCGCGCAGGCCGCCGACGTCATCTCCGACGCCTCCGGCGGCGGTTCGGCAACGGTGGTGAACACCAGCGACGACCCGACCAACGACACGCCGTTCATCCAGATCACCGCGACCGGTGCCAGCGCGGCCGACGCGACCAGCGCCGCGCGGGCGACCATCGGGGTGCTGGGCGCCCGGCTCACCGCGATCCAGGCGAGTTCGAACGTGCCGCGTGCGCTGCTGATGCGGCTGACCGTCCTCATCGCGCCGGTCGCCGCGACCGCGAGCACCGGGGCCGAACTCAAGGCCGGCGGGCTCGCCGCCGCGATCGTCCTCGTCCTCGCGCTGCTGCTGATCGCGCTGCTGGACCGCTTCCTGCCCACCGGCTCCACGACCGGCCGCGACCTGCTGCGCCTCGGTGGCCGGTGGGGGAGTCGGCTCAGCACGACCGTGCGCGGCCTGCGTCGACCCCGGACCGGGCAGGCCGCCGCCGAGCCGACCGAGGCACCGGCAAAGCCGGTGGCGAGGACCGTGGCCAAGGACGCCGTCCCGGTCGGCGCTCCCGCGAGAAGCGCGGCCGGCGGTGACTAGGGCGGTCACGGCCGACCCGGTGGACACCGCGCCGGCCACGCCACCGGCCCGGCCCCTGCGACCGTTGCTGGCGACGCCGACCGAGCTGCCGGTGCGCAACCACGCGGTGCCGTATCTGCTCGTGTTCGTCGTGCTGCTGCTGTGCCTTCGGCAGAACAACGTGGTGCCCAGTACCGGCCTCGGCCTGAGCCCGGCGTATCTGCTCGCCGTGGGGGCCGGGGTCTGGTGGCTGCTGGGCAAGGCGTTGCGGTTGACCGGGATCGGCAGCGGTGGATGGCCGGTTCGGTTCGCCCTCGGCGGTCAGCTGCTCGCGCAGGTGATCGGGTTCGTCGTACTGCTGGAACACCCCGGCTTCGCGGATTCGGCCGACCCGCCGCCGTTGCTGGTGCCGGCGATCCTCGCCGGCCTCGCGCTGTTCGTGCTGGACACCGTGCACACCTGGGGCGAACTGGACCGGATCGTGCGCTGGCTGGTCGTCGCGGGTTCGGTGGGCGCGCTGTTCGCGGTGCTCGGCGTGGTGGCGCGTATCGACCTCGCCGCCATCACGCCACCGGGACTGCGGTCCATTCCAGAACTCGGCCAGCCGATTCCACGGGATGGCATCGATCGCGCGCAGGGCACCGCGGCGCATCCGCTGGAACTGGCCGCGGTGATGACCGTACTGGTCCCGTTGGCCGGCTACTGCCTGTTCGCGGCCCGAGCGCACGCGCGGCGCTGGTGGCCGTGGCTGCTGCCGCTGGCCCTGATCGGCGCGGCCGGCGTGTTGTCGGTCTCCCGGAGCTTCTTCGTCGGTCTCGCCGTGGAGTTCGGAGTGCTCGCGCTCTACTGGCCGCTGCGCCGGACCGCGCGCACGCTGCTTGCCGCGCTCGCGCTGCTGGTCACCGTGTTGCTGGTGAAGGGCACTGTGGTGGGCCTGTTCGTCAGCCTGTTCACCCAGGGCACCGGCGACGACTCCTCGCTGCACCGGACGCTGGCGCGCCAGGTCGCTCTCGGGCTGGTCGGCCGGCATCCGCTGCTGGGGATGGGCCTTGGCAGCTACGACACCAGCCGGTATCCGGTGCTGGACAACCAGTATCTCGGTGTCCTGGTGGAGACCGGGCTCGTCGGACTGCTCGGCTTCCTCGGCTTTCTCGGTGCCGGCGGCTACGCCGCGTTGCGCACCCGCGCCAGGTTCGACCGGATTCATTGGCGCGACCGCGATCTCGGTGCCGCGCTCGGCGCGAGCATCGCCGGCTACGCGGTGGTGAACCTGATCCTCGACACCAGCGGCTTCCTGCAGATCAGCGCGCTGGCCGCGGTACTCGTCGGGCTGACCGGCGTGCTCTACCGGCTTCGCCGACTCCCGTTAACCGCGCCGGAATCGCCGGCGGCGGACGGGTCCGCCGAGGAGAGCAAGGCCTGACCGGCGGCGCTGCCGGGGCAACAGGTTCAGCGCGCAACACCGATGGATGGAGCGGATCATGCGCTCGGGTATTCCCACCACGACAGTGCTCGGCGTCGGCGTCGCCGTGCTCGACATCGACTCGGCACTCACCGAGGTGCGCCGACTCCTCGACGGTCCGGACCCGGCCCTGCTGGCGTATGCCAACGCGCACACGCTGAACGTGGCCACCCGCAACGAGGAGTTCCTGCGGGTGCTGCGGCAGGCCGACCTGGTCCTCAACGACGGTTCCGGGCTGGCACTCGCGGCTCGGCTGCGCGGCCGGTCCTTCCCGGCCAACCTCAACGGCACCGACTTCACCCCCAAGGCGTTGCTCGTCGCGGCCGACTGCGGCGCCTCGGTCTTCCTGCTCGGTGGCCGGCCGGGGGTCGCGCGGGACGCGGCGGACCGGCTGGGCGCGGACATTCCCGGACTCAAGATCGCCGGCTGCGCGGACGGCTACTACGCGCAGGAGGACCTGCCGGCCCTGTTGAGCACCATCCGGCAGAGCAACGCGAAACTGCTGCTGGTCGGGATGGGCAACCCGCAGCAGGAACTGTGGCTGGCCGAGCACCTTGCCGACACCGGGGCGTGTCTTGGCATGGCGGTCGGCGCGTTCCTCGACTTCGCGGCGGACCGGGTGCCGAGGGCACCGT
>CAJCJE010000767.1 GCA_903970565.1 Candidatus Melainabacteria bacterium
ACCGTCACCGCCTCGACCCAGATCGACCGGGGCAGGACGACGATCTCGCAGGTGAAGGCCGGCGACACGGTGACCGTGGTCGCCACGCTCTCCGGCGACGCCGCGACCGCGACCACCCTCACCGACACCGCCGACGAACGACCGCCGGACCGGGCCGACACCGGAACCGGGCCGGGCTCGGGTGACGACGGGTCCGGCGGTATGCAGCCCAACAACCCCCCGTCCGGCAACTAGAAGGCGTGTTGCAAGCCCAGGAAACCGCGCCGGCTCAGGAGGTCTCGATGTCGTCCAGCTGTTCGGCGGCCGGGCGCAGCGCGAACAGATCGCCACCCGGTTCGACGGGCACCCTGGGCAGCGCGGCTCTGGCCTGCGCGTCCCCGGCGTCCGCCGCGGCGTGCAGCACGTCCAGCGCCGCGTACTGGTGGAAGTCGATCTCGGTGAACGGCCAGACCGACTGGCCTTGAGTCGCCGCCGGGATCAGGTAGTTGACCGCGCCGAAGAGTGTTCCGCCGTCCGGCGCGGTGTAGGTCCACGGATCGACGCCGACGTGTTGGCCGATGTCCGCCAGCCTGGTCAGCGCGACGAGGTTGAAGTTGAAGTAGTGCCAGCTGCGCGTCCTGGTCAGTTCCAGCGGCTGCTCGCCGTCGGCCTGGATCTGGGTCACGATGCGCGTGGTCTCGCTCTGTAGCACGATGCTCTTCGCCAGTGACCGCTGTCCGGTGTAAAGCGCGAGACCGGCGGTGAGCATGTCGTAGAAGCTGCCGTGGTTGTTCTGCTCGGCCGCCTCGCTCGCGCCGTAGCTGCTGGTGCGCAGCCAGGTGAGGAACTGGCCGGCCCAGGAGGTCAGGCCGGCGTTGTCGGTCCGGCTCCATCCGGGGGCGCCGTCGTCGAGCAGCTGGGCCGCGTCGAGCACCTCGGTGAGGGTGTAGGAGAAGTCGATGATGCCGATGCCGCGCCCGTCGACCTTGCACGGGATGCCCTGCGCGTAGTTGAGGTTCGGGTTCATCCTGGTGGCCGCGTCGAGGAACCAGGTCCGCAGGTCGAGTTCGGCGCGCTGGGCGTAGGCGGCGTCACCGGTGTAGTACCAGGCCAGGCTGAGCTGGTAGATCGCGTTGTAGGCCTTGGTCCACTCGGGTTTGTCGGAGATGCTGGCCGCGATCGGGTCGAGCTGGCCGTCCCTGTCGACATACGGGCAGCCCCAGGGGTTGCTCGCGGTCTGCGGCTGGGTCGGCCAGTAGTACGGGGCGAGGCTCATGTAGTCGTGTTTGTCGCCGCTGGGCGGCAGCTGGGTCTTGTCCATCACCGACCAGGGACCGCTGGTCAGCTCGGGTTTCGCCTGTGCCAGCAGGTTCGAGCGCGCGTCGCGCAGGGTCGGGTCGCCGGCCAGCAGCGCGATCTTGGTGCCGAGCAGCGCTCGACCGTCAAGCACCACGGTGTTCGGCGCGCAGATCGCGCCGATGACGGGTAGGTCGCAGCCGAGCGGGGCCGCGTTCGCCTCGGTCGGCACGGCGGTCAGGGATACCACGGTCGCGCCGGCGACCACGGCGGCGAGCACACCCAGCAGTCGGGACCGTGGGCCGGATCGGCGGAAAAGTAACACCGACAACTCCATTCATATATGTGAACATGAACAGTATGTTGAACAGATGTTACGTAGTTGAACGCAGCGGAGGCAACCGCCAACCGCGTGTCAGCAGAATTCGCCCTCGCCTCTCGCCCTTCGCCCTCGCCCTGGCCGCTGCCGCGGTCAGCCGATCTCCTCGGCGTGCACCACCATCGAGTCCAGCCACGGGCCGCCGAAGGTGGTGGCCATCGCGACGTCGGAGGCATCCCGGCCGCGACCGACCACCACCCGCCCCTTGCGGCGTCGGTTGTTGCGCGGATCAAAGGTCCACCAGCGGTCCTCCAGCCAGACCTCCATCCACGCGGCGAAGTCCATCTCCGCCGGGTCCGGTGACACGTCCAGGTCCGGGAGGTAGCCGAAGACGTAGCGGGCCGGAATGTTCAGCGCGCGGCAGAAGGAGATCGCCAGGTGGGTGAAGTCGCGGCAGACCCCGAAGCCGGACTCGTTGACATCGGCGGCGGTCGAGGACGCGATGCTGCTGCCGTAGCGGAACTTCAGGTGATCGTGGACATGCGTGCAGATCGCCTGCACCCGTTGGTATCCCGGCGGCATGGCGCCGAAGCGGGACCAGGCCTCGTTGCCCAGCATGTCCGGCAGGCAGTAGCGGCTGGGCAGGGTGTAGATCAGCACCTCGTCGGGCAGCGCGTCCGGGGCCAGCTCACGGGCCCGCTCGTCGGCGTCCTCGACCGAGTCGGGCACCTCGACGACCGCCTCGTAGCGCAGGTTCGAGCGGCCGGCCGGCAGAATGACCCTGGCGCACAGGTTGTCGTAGAGGTCCCGGTAGTCGCGGACGGCGATCACCGGCTCGCTGGACCACTCCTCCCGCAGCACCCGAACCCGTGGCGCGTCGTTCGCCCGCACCTGGAACACCGTTGGCGTGGGAATGACGGCACGGTAGGCGAACTCGCATCCGACCCGTAAGCGGCGAAGTACCATCGGACGATCCTCCTCCGCTCCGGTTACCGCTTGATCACGACTTACCGGGTGATCACGGCCGCCCCGCCGACTCACCCCGTTCGCCGGCCAGCGCCCGCAACTGGGCCAGCAGGTCGCTGCGGCTGGTGGCGCCGAGCCGCTGGCGCATCCTGGCGACGTGGTGCTCGACCGTCTTGGCCGAGATGAACAGCCGGTCGCCGATCTGCTTGTAGGTCAGCCCGGCCAGCACCAGCTCGGCGACCTCCCATTCGCGTTCGCTGAGTTTGCCGGCCGCGACCATCTCCGCCCCCGCCGCCGCGCTGGCACCGGCGCCGACGGGGGCGGCGGCCGTCGGCTTCGCCGCCGACCTGGGGTTGGTCCTGCCCTGTAACAGCCGGGCGCACTCCAGCAGCCGCACCATCGCCTTGCGGTCCGCGGTGCGGATCGCGGCCTGACCGGCCAGCCGGGCGCCGTCCCAGGACAGGCCGACCTCGTCGAGCTGTTGGGCGGCGGCCTCGACGGCGGCCGGGTGCACGTTGCCGTTGATCACCGCCAGCCAGCTGCGCGCGGCCGAGTAGAGCACCGCGCCGTAGCGACTGTGGCCGGCACCCTCGGCGAGGGCGTGCACATGCTCCTCGGCCTCGGCCGGCTGCTCGCCGATGATCGCCGCGTGCAGACCACTCCAGTGCAGTGCCGTTGTCCACAGTGGAGGATGGCGTAGCTGTTCGCAGAGCAGTTTGGCCTCCTGCACGTGCGGGGCGAGCCGGTCGGTGTCGCGCAACCGGGCGGCGGCGATGGTGAACTCACCCAACGGCAGGAAGGTGTAGAGGTCGATCGGATGGCGCATCACCGCGTCGCCGGCCTGCGACCAGATCCGGCGCAGCGCGGCCAGATCACTGGCGCGCCGGGCCAGGCCGACCTCGATACCGACCGCGTAGAGCCAATCCCTCGGCTGATACGCCGAGGACACCTGGTTGGCCAGCGCGAGATAGTCCCCGGCCGCCGCGAACGCGCCGCGCATCATGCTGATCCAGGCCTGGAGCAACCGGTGCCGGGCCAGCATCAGCGCACCGCCGACGTTCGCCGCGACCGCACGGTCCAGTACGGACTCGGCGATGCTCAGTTCGCCGCCG
>CAJCJE010000768.1 GCA_903970565.1 Candidatus Melainabacteria bacterium
GGTCGAGCTGACCGAGGTGCACCGGTTCGTCAACCGGCCGGTTCGGGTGCGCGGCACGCTGTACTGGGACATTCTCGCGCTCTACCAGGGAGTTCTGGATGGCCTGCGGGCCGCTGCGGCGGCGGCGGACGGACGGTTGACCGGGATCGGGGTGGACTCCTGGGCGGTCGACTACGGCCTGCTCGACGCGGATGGTGTCCTGCTGGGCAACCCGGTGCACTACCGGGACACCCGTACCGAGTCCTCGGCCCCCGCGACCCTGGCCCGGATCTCCGCGCGGTGGCTCTACGCGAGTACCGGCATCCAGTTCCAGCCGTTCAACACCCTGTTCCAGCTCGTCGCGGAGGGCCGGGCCGCCGCGAGTACGGCGATGCTGATCCCGGACCTGCTCAGCTACTGGCTGACCGGGCGGGCCGGCACCGAGATCACCAACGCCTCCACCACCGGCCTGCTGGCCGCGAACGCCGAGAGCTGGGCGGACTCGGTCGCCGAGTCCGCCGGTGTCGACCCAGGGCTGTTTCCGCCGCTGCGTCGGCCCGGTGAGCTGATCGGCCCGCTGCTGCCCGAGATCGGCGCGGACCTCGGCCTGTCCCTACCGGTCCCGGTGTATGCGGTCGGCTCGCACGACACGGCCTCCGCCGTGGTCGGCGTGCCGGCGCGGGACGAACACTTCGCCTACATCTCCTCCGGCACCTGGTCGCTGGTCGGTGTCGAACTGGCCGAACCGGTGCTCGACGAGGCGAGCCGGCAGGCGAACTTCAGCAACGAACGCGGCGTCGACGGCACCATTCGGTTCCTGCGCAACGTGATGGGACTGTGGCTGTTGCAGGAATGCCAGCGGGACTGGGGGAGTACCGACCTGCCGACCCTGCTGGCGCGGGCGGCGGAGGTGCCCGGCGGGCGCAGCGTCATCGACGCCACCGACGCCCGGTTCCTGGCACCCGGCGGGATGCCGGCCCGGATCGCCGCCGCCTGCCGGGAGACCGGTCAGCCCGAGCCGGCCGGCCCGGCCGAGTTCACCCGCTGCGTACTGGACAGCCTCGCCATCGCCTACCGGGACGCGGTCGCCGACGCCGTCCGGCTCTCCGGGCAGCAGGTCGACGTGGTGCACGTGGTCGGCGGCGGCGCCAACAACGAACTCCTCTGTCAGCTCACCGCCGACGCCTGCGGCCTGCCGGTGATCGCCGGCCCGGCCGAAGCGACGGCGCTGGGCAACATCCTGGTGCAGGCCCGCGCCGCCGGCCTGCTCAGCGGTGGACTCGCCGAGTTGCGCGCCCTGTTGCGCGCCACCCAGCCGCTGCGTCGCTACGAGCCGCAGCGCACGTCGAACACCGCGCCGGCCTACGGGCATTAGCCGACCCAGACCGGTACGACACGAACGTCGGGCCGCGACATTTTTCCAGCGCGAGAACTCCCGTTTCTGCGCTGGATCGACGGTCACCGACCGGGAAGGACCATTGCCGCCGGGAAGATTGCGCTGGTCACGACATGACATCCACGGCCCCACAGCTGCCCGGCGCGAGCAGGTTCCTGGCCGCCTCTTCCTGGCCTCTTCCTGTCGGCGCACCACAACCGCACAGCCAACCGCGCGCCATTCCCGAACGTCTAGTCGGGCTTCGGCCTGCTGGCAGGACGATCGGCGAGCAACGGGAGCAGCGGGTTCCACGCCTGGCCGGTCTCGGCGTCGCGGCGGCGCCGGGCAATGGCGCTCAACGCCTCCAACACGACGCGGTTGGCCAGTGCCGCCGTGATGTCCGCATGATCGTAGGGCGGGCTGACCTCAACCACGTCGATGCCGACCACCGGCAGCTCCAGGCAGATCCGGCGGACCGAGTCCAGCAACTGGCGGGCACTGAGCCCACCGGGTTCGGGTGTGCCGGTTCCCGGTGCGTGCGCGGGATCGCAGACGTCGATATCGACGGAGAGGAAGACACCATCGCAGTCGTCGATGGCGATGCCGAATGCCTCGGTCAGGCAGTCGGTCAGCCCACGGTGCACGATCTCGGTCATCTCATAGGACCGCATCGCCTGCCCGGCCATCCAGTCCAGGGTTGCCGGCTCCGGCCAGTAGCCGCGCAGGCCGATTTGAAGGAACCGGTCGCCGCGCAGCGCACCGGACTCGATCAGCCGGCGCATCGGCGCGCCATGTCCCCACAGCGAGCCGAACTCGATGTCGCCGGTGTCCGCGTGCGCGTCGAAGTGGGTCATCGAGATCCGGCCGTGGCCGAGCGCGTTCGCCACTCCCGTGGCGTCGGCGAACGCGATCGAATGGTCCCCGCCGAGGATCAGCGGAATCGCACCGGATTCGGTCACCGTCTGCACGGCGGCCTCCAGCGCACCCAGCGCCGCAGTGATGTCGCCGGGCGTCATCATCACATCGCCGGCGTCGTAGACCTTCAGGTCCTTCAACCCGTCGGTGCGCAGGGCCAGACTCGGCCGGGAGCCGTCATGGCCGAGATAATCGGTCGACCGGATGGCCTGCGGCCCGAACCGGGTACCCGGCCGGTGCGAGGTGCCCCCGTCGAACGGTGCGCCGAGGATCACCACGTCCGCGTCGGCGTAGCCGCTGGACTCGGCCAGGTCGCAACTGGGCACCCCGAGAAAGGTGATGTCCGGTCCGAACTGGGCCCCGTAACGACTCATGGTTGCAGCTCCCTTCCTCCGTCGCATTCTGCCCGCTGGGCCCGGCTTGGCAACCGCCCTTCGGCTTGGCAACCAGCCTTCGACATGGCCGCGTCTTCAGAGCCCGATTGTGCGTCGGCGGCCTGGCGTCGGCGGTTCGACCCGTCCGCTGGGTCACCCGGTCACGTGTGACCGACCCGGCCCGTCGCGCAACTGATTAACCGAAATTGTCCACAATGGCCGACGTCATCCACAGCCACCCGCTTTCCCATTGGCCCGGCGGGGAAGGGCCGATAGACTGGCACAGGGCCGCTCCCCCTGGGATGGGTGGGGGTCTCTTTTTTCTTTGGGGCACGGGAAAATTCCTCTGGAGCAAGGCGTGCCAGTCGCGCCTGATTGTCACTGAATCCGCCGGGGGCCGAGTCGCTGGGTTACTTGCGCGGACGCACCGGTAGTTACTCACCTACCGGCCTCGGCGAACAGGGACGGGTCCTTAGCGCCGAAATACGGGCGCGTCACTCGTCGTGTAGGAGGCCGCCAGGCCTCCTACATCTGGCGCCCTGACCGGCGGTTGCTTGCCGGATCGGCCGTCAGGTCGTGGTCGGGTAGGCTGCGGTGCGCAGCATCTGGACGTCGTCGAGGTCGACCTCTTTTCCTTTCGGATCAACGAAGCCGACTCGCAGTGGCAGATGTGTGTTCCTGCTGCGCCGCTCGATCGTCGGACCCTCCGGGCGCGGCAGGTGATCGTCGCCCCACTGTTGCAGGGCGCCGAGCACCACCCACAGTTCGCGGCCGGCCTCGGTCAGGTGGTAGCTGTAGCGGGCGCGAGTTCCCGGTTCCTGGTAGGGCTCCTTGCTCAGCACGCCGTACTCGACCAGCGTGGAAAGCCGCTCGGACAGCACGTCCGGCGCGATGCCCAGCGCTTCCCGGAACTCCGCGAAACGAGTTTTTCCGCTGAACGCCTCGCGCAGGATCAGCAGCGTCCAGCGAGCGCCGACGACCTCAAGGCTGCGCGCGATCGAACAAGGCTGTTCTGTGCTCGGTCTCACCATGACCCCATGTTAGCTGAGTTGACAAAACCTACCCAGTTGCTGCTAAGTTGGAAAAACCTACTCAGGAGGTAATCATGGACATCGCAACAAGCACCGTTCTGGTCACCGGAGCCAACCGTGGCCTTGGCCGCACGTTCGCCGCCG
>CAJCJE010000769.1 GCA_903970565.1 Candidatus Melainabacteria bacterium
GGTCGGCTTCCTCGGCGCTGGCGGCGGTGGCGGCGGCGGACCTGGTCCGCAGGGTCTGTGCGGCGGCCCGCGGCGACGAAACCAGGGACCTCAGTAGCGCGATCGCCGACCACCAGGCGATACGGGCCTCCCGCCTGCCCCGACCACCGGCTGCGGTTACCCGCTCGCCGGCATAGGCGATTGCGTCGTCGAGCAGAGCCCGGTAAGCAGGGGAGAGCCGGTAGGTCTCGTCCTTGAAGTAGCGGTCCGAAGGAAACGCGGTGTCCTCGCGCAGACTGTCGTTGGTCACACCGTCCTGCACGGTCAGGAACTGGCGTACATCGGCCCGCTTGCGTTGCACGAAATGCGCCGCGAGCAGTCTGCGGCCCGCGTCCGAGTCAAGGTCGGTAGCAGCTAGTTCCGGCTTGACCAGGCCCAACAGGGCGCGGAAGGCACCCACCTTGCCGCTGTGCGGCGTTGCGGTCACCAGAATCAGGTGTCGCGTGGTGTCGGCCGCGATGCGGCGCAACAACTCGTAACGCAACTGGCTCTGCTTGGAGGCGCCGTCGTCGGCAACGACGCTGCTGTGGGCTTCGTCCACAATGACCAGATCACTACAGTGTCGAACGAAGTCGTCGCGGTGCCGGGGGGACTTGATGAAATCCGTGGACACCACGACATGCGGATGTTTGTCGAACAGCGACTGCCCGAGTTCGAGTCCGCGTTCCAGTTTGGACACTGTCGAGGCCAGGACCAGCTCCGCGTCGATGCCGAACTTGGTGCGCAGCTCGTCCTGCCATTGTTCGGCCAGCGAGGGGGAACACAGCACGGTGAGCCCGCGTGCACTGCCCTGGGCGAGCAGTTCGCGGGCGATGAGGCCAGACTCCACGGTCTTGCCGATCCCCATGTCGTCGGAGATCAACATCCGAACCGTTTGCTGGCGTAGAGCCATCATCAGCGGGACCAGCTGGTAGGCACGAGGCTCGACGGCGATCCCGGCGAGCGAACGGAACGGCCCGGCGCCGGAGCGGAAGCCGATCCTCAGCGCGGACCGAAGCAGCCCGGCAGCCAGGTCGTCCCCGAGGTCCGCCGGCGACGGCGGCTGGAACTCGGCGCCGCGAACTTCCTCGAAGGCCGGGAAGACCGCCGCGACGTCATCGTCCGCCCCGCCCAGCGGGCGCAGTACGAGCATGTCGGCGGCGCTCTCTGGCAGGACGATCCAGTCGCGTCCGCGCGCGGAGACCAGGGAACCAGCGGTATACGTGCTCACCATCGGTGTCATGTTCTCTTTCATTGTCACACGCCCACGGCGGGGCCGAAGTAACGCTCGAAATCCTTGGCAATGGCCAACCAGTCCGCGTCATGGGGGAACCGAACGACGTCCCAGCCCTTGTCCAACAACCGGTCTTCCGCCTCCCGGTCACGTTCCGCGACAGATGCGTGATGGTGCGCCGGACCGTCTACGAAGACCGCGACATTGACCCCACTGAGCCGATAGACGTAATCAGGCCGGGCAAGTGCCTCCGGAATGAAGGTCTGTGCCTCGTCGGGCAAACGGAGGCCGTTGGTCTTGAGCCACGTGATCAGCCTGGCCTCCAGCGCTGTGTCCGACTGCGCGGACAGCCGAGCCAACTGTTCCGAACGGGACTCGCCCCTGCCGGCCGTGAGCGCTCGGCCGACCGCGAGGCGCATCAACAGCTCACGGACGGAGTGACGATTGATCATGCCGTGGTTGATCTGATTGCCATAGGTGAGTAGGCACTCGTAACAACCTTGCGCGCACAGCCGTTCGGCGTGCGGGCCGCCCCGATCCGTGCCGTCGGGTTCGAAGTGGCAGATGTCCAGCGCGACGGCTGCGGCGGTACCGAGGGCTTCCGGATCGGCCTGCATCAACCGCAGCACGCCCGCGCCCCCCTCCGCGGCCTCGGTGAACAGCATCCGGTCGTGGTGCCTCTCGGCAGCCGGCAGCAGTTCGCTGGTCAGCTCGGAGTCTTCCAATTCGAAGGCAGCCTCGATACCGCGTTCCAATGCGTACATGAGCGACAATGCGACCTGCTCCGACAATGGCACGGCCAGCTTGACCACCAGGATGTTTCGTCGGTCCTCGACGTACGGAATTACCCGCTTCTTGCGTCGCTTCTCGTTGCCGTTGGCATCGACGACGGGCATTTCGCCGGAGTCGCCGGAGGCGTCACCCGCGTCGCGTTCGTTCATCCAGCGACCATCCGTCGGGTCCAGCCAGAATCCGTCCGGTTCATCCTCCTTGGCGCGCACGCGACCCACGTTGCTGATGCGTACGGTTGCGGAATCGCCGTAGGTGATGGTGGCGATCGAGCCCTCGGCGTCGGAGACCAGGGCATCCCGGCGGCCTGGACGGGCGCCGTGGTCATGGAACCGGAATGAGGTCACCAGGCGGAAGCCGGCCCGCCTGCGCTCCTCCTCGTCCGAGGAGATCCGCTCTCGCCGCCGCGTGTAGACGGTATGCAGCGCAAGCAATCCCGTCGTGGTCTCCGTCAGGCGCTCGTCGCACAGCTCGCAGCGAGCGGCGTTACCCTGGATATCGTGGTGGTAGCCGCAGGTCGGACACCGTTTGGCAGAGGTGGTCACCACGTCACCCGTGGCATCAGGGGGTAACTGGATTCGAGTGACCTGGTACCGGGCACCTTCGTGGTAGATCAGCGCGCCAGGGCCGAACTCTCGGATAGCCAGGAACCGGGGCCGCTGGAGATAGTCGCCATCGCCGAATCGGCGCGTCGAGGTAGGTACGTACGCGGCAAGCGGTAGCCGAGGAAAGGAGTAGCCGGGCAGGAAGCCTTCACTGGCGAGGTAGCGGTACGGGTTGAAGTCCGACAGGATGGACTCGCTGTCCACGCTTTCGTTCTTGAGCAGGTTGAGCTGGGTTTCTGCTTCCCGCCGGCGCCCGACGGCGATCCTCCGGTCGCTTTCGGAGAGGGTGTGATCCAGTACCCTGCGATTCTGCTCGGCCTGGTCCACCAGCGCTGCCTTGAACAATCCTCGCCAACGATCGAAGCCTCGATCGAACTGCTCCCCGGCAGCGCGGATCGTGTCCTCGATCCATTGGTCGTGCCACCAGGTGGTATCGGCGAAGTCTGTCAGTAGACCGTTCAAAACATGCTTGGTCGCGTGCACCGCGCGTTGCGCCACGTCAGGAGCGTGCAGAGCGACCACGATACGATCCAGCAGAGGAAGCTCGGGATCGGGCCGCCGGGCATCCTCGGCGTAGCCGATGTCGATGATGTCGGGGATGGCATAGCCCAGTTTTGGTCCGGCTTCGGCCAGCCAGATGGCCTGGACGTGGGAACGCACCAGGTCCTCGTTTGCGAGGTCGATTCGTGGTCGGGCGATCACTCCGGCGACCATTCGGTCCGAACGGCGGAAGTAGTACTGGTCGTGGCTGTTGCCGGTTGCGCAGTAGGTTGTGACGAGCGCGGGCTGGCCGGAGCGCCCCGCCCGCCCGCTGCGCTGAGCGTAGTTGGCGGGGGTGGGCGGCACATTGCGCATCATGACGGCGTTGAGTTCGGCGATGTCCACGCCCAGTTCCATCGTCGGTGAACAGTAGAGCAGCGTGAGTTCTCCCCTGCGGAAGGCTTCCTCTCGGCGTTCCCGCTCTTTCGGGTCGACCTGAGCGGTGTGCTCCTTGGCCGCCATCCCACCGAGCGAGCCGGCCGCGCCCCGGTAAAGCTCGCGGAAGAAGGTGTTGACACGTGGACCGTCGCCGCTGGCATAGGTACGGGTCAACGGATCATGGGTGCCGGTCTCGCCGGTCCCCGCGCGCCAGATGAGGGCTCGTGCGGACACTCGATAGCCGGTGACGGACGCGCCCACCGGTTTCCTGAAGCGTCCAGCACGCCGCGGCGTCATGTCGATCTTCTGTACCAGTCTCGCCTCGTCCAACACTCCCAGCAGATCCCTGATGATCTGCTGGGAGTCGTCGGTCGACAGATCCGTGAAATGTGCGCGTCGCAGATATTTGCCGAACTTGCCGCGACCGGACAGGAACAGTCCGGAACGGTCCATTCCCGGCCGGGAGCTTCGCGGGTAGGCAGTACCCACCTGAGGCTGGTCGCTCCTCGACAGCACCCAGGGGTCGACAAGGCGTTCCTCGCTGGCGCGCTCCAGAGTGTCGAAATCATCCCGGAAATGCTGCACGTCGACCGCCAGCGCTCGCCGCATCTCATCGAGCAGTACCCGCATGATTTCGGTGCGTCGTCCCGGTTCGGCCTCACGAATGCTCGGATGGGTGGTAGCCCATCGGTCCTGCTTGGCGGCAAGCCAGTCCAGGTCTTCGTAGTGGATCTGGAGGAGCCCGGTCTGCTCCAGATTGGGCATGGTGACTCGCCAGCCACGTTGCAGATCGAGGTAGAGGCGGAATGCGATGACGTCCTGAAGAGTTTTGGCAGCATTGCGGGCCAGCGACGGGGGCAGGTCCCCGCTACCGGTGTAGTCGGCGGGCTCCAGCCCCAACGCTCCGGCGACCCTTGCCGCGAGCTCCTCGTGTCGGACACCGTCCTCGCCGGCTTCGACCACCGCCCGGTACAGGGCACCGCGCAGTTGGGTTATCTGCACGAAGTCGTTGAAATGGCCGGCCTGGAGAGAGGCGTCCTGCCGGTTGTCGACAAAAGTGAGAAGTTTGCGAGCCTTCTTGTCCAGCGCGGCAATCGGCGCTTCTTTGAGAGAGCGCACGATCGAGGTAGAGACGAGTGAGGTTGCCGAGGAGCGGCCTTCCTGGTCGAGCGTGGCGAGTTTGGCGAAGTCCTTGCCTCTGGTCTGCTCGTAACTCACGCCGCAGTGCAGGCAGAACAGGAACGGGGCCGGAATGAAAGCAGCGGGAAGATCGCCCTGACCTTCGTTTCCGTATGGATCGACGGTCACGGCATGGGGGAGCCGCTTGTGGTAGGAGTCGCGGACGTCTTCCTGTCCGTGCTCGTCGACTTCCAGCCAGGACTCGGGCAGTCGCCGGTCGGCGATGGCCTCTCCAGGTGTGGTTGGCCAAGGACGGTCGGCGTCGATGTACAGATAGCCGTCGCCGGCCCGACCTCCGGTCGCGGTCGTGTCCCGGCGTGGTTCGTAGACGACGTTGTTGTCCTTCACCTTTCGCCACACGGTCAGATACTCCTGACCGCATTCACGGCAGAAGGCGAGGGGAAGCAGGATTTTGCCGTCAGAACCGGGTTGGATTCGCTGGTAGTCACGGGTCAGGTGGCGGGTCGAGGAGTCTTCGAGGGTGACGTAGACGGTGTCGCCCTTGGAGAGAAACTGGTGCAACCTGAACGCGAACAGGGGACGGTCGGTGATCGGATGCCCAGCTTCCGAACCAGCCTTGAGGGTGCGTCGGATCGCCTCTGAACAGATGTCCTCGGTCAGTCCGCTCTCTGCGGCCAACTCGGCTGCCGCCTGTTCGATCTTTGCCGGCTTCTGTCGGGTCAGTCGGCCTGACTCGTCGGTAGTGAGACCGAATCGCCGCTCGATCCAACGGGCAAGCGGATCGGCTACCAGGTCGGCGTAGGCACGTGGCGCGTCGGCTGCCTGGAGTCGGTCGACCGGCACCGTGCCGACGGCGCCGTCGGTAGCGCCTACGAGCGTCTCGCCGATGACGTGCGTGGGGTCCACGGTAGTGCCGAAAAAGGTTGAGGCGACATCGGCGACCACTTCCCGCTGTTTCTTGAAGGTATCCTCCGTGGACATCGTCGCGGAAGTCCCGATGCACTGAAGACCGTCCGCTTGGCAGGCTTCGCGTACCCTCCGGATGAGCATGGCGACATCGGCACCCTGCCGACCTCGGTAGGTGTGCAACTCGTCGAAGACCAGGAACTCCAGGCCTTTTGCCATCTTGATCAGCGAACGTCGGTCGTCAGGCCTGGTGAGCATGAGTTCCAGCATCACGTAGTTGGTGAGCAGAATATCCGGAGGATCGTCGCGGATCTCCTTTCGGCGTTCTTCGCCTTCCTGACCGGTATAGCGCGCATAGCGGACCGGCTCACGGCCCTTGCCGTAGCCGGCGAGAAGATACTTGTCCAGCTCCTTGAGCTGACTGTTGGCGAGGGCGTTCATCGGATAGACGATGATCGCGCGGACTCGTTTGCTGGCTGACGGCGTTTCGTGTTGCCGGTCCTTCAATACCTTGTCGACGATCGGCACGATGTAGGCAAGCGACTTGCCGGAACCAGTGCCCGTGGCAAGCACGTAGGACTCACCCGACTGCGCGATGTCTATTGCCTCGCGCTGGTGTCGGTGCAGGGTGAGCGGACGACCGTCGCACACGGTCGCCCCCTCGGACTTGCCTGCCTGGAAAATGCGAACGCACTCCTCGTGCAACACGCCTGTGGTCGTCAGCTCACGAAGCGTGCCACCCGAAGCGAAGAAGGGGTTCAGTGACAGCCAGGGATCGGGCCATTGCGATTTTGCGTCCAGGTCCTTTTTGACGAATGCAATAATCCGCTCATCGCGGATAATTGTTCCGCCGCCGGTAAAGTCCCGGTAGTCATCGATGAGTTTTCGGTGAATACCGAAGACGTCCATGCCGGATGCGACTGGTCTGGCCAGTGGTGTCGTTGACCGCTCCACCGGCTGCACCGCGCGGGTTTTCGCCAGTCCGAGGACTGGATTCAGATCTTCCCAGCCGGGAACGGTGGCCGCGTCGATCGCCATCGGTAACAGCGCGTCGCGGACGGCGACTGCATCGGCAGGGCGATCAGCTGGAGATTTGGCCAGCAGTCTTTCGATCAGCCGGCTAAGGTCATCCGGAATGTCTGATCGCAGGAGTCGCACCGAAGGTGCTTGCTCGTTGAGATGCTTCTGGCCGAGTTCGTGGGCCGACTGGCTGTGAAAAGGTGGCACGCCTGTGAGCAGTTCGAACAACACGCACCCGAGCGCGTAGAGGTCGGCGGCCTGGGTTACGGTCGAAGCCTGGAATTGTTCGGGGGCCATGTATCTGGCGGTACCGACCGTGACGCCGGTACTGGTGACCTTACCGCCTTCGGCGTCTCCGGCAATCCGACCCATGCCGAAATCAAGGACCTTGACCACCCCGCCGCGCGCCACCATTATGTTCGATGGTTTGACATCACGATGGATAATGCCGTTAGCGTGTGCCGCGGACAGGCCGTCAGCGATCTGTGCGCCCAGTGCGGCGACCCAGGAAATCGGCAACTGCGGATGCTCGGACACGAGGTCGTGGAGAGGGCGTCCGTCGAGAAACTCCATCGCCAGGTAGGATAACCCCGAATCGTCGACTCCCCCGGCCACGATGCGTGGAACGTTGGGGTGGCTGAGTCCGCGCATGATACGCACTTCACGATCGAAACGCTGGACTGCGTTGGTATCCGCCAGGGATTCGATCAGCCCGCCGTCGCGGCTGCGCAGTATCAGTTTCACCGCGACGACATCGTCTCCGGAATTCTCGGGACGCAGATCCTCGGCGCGGTGAACTTCCCCCATGTTGCCTCTGCCGAGCAGGCCCAACAGCCGGAACCGGTTTGCGACGATTTCCTCGCTCGCTGACACTCTCGTCCCTTCCCGCGCCATGCTCGACCCGTCCCCGCACGCTGTACGTCGTCAGGAACGCCCCGCCTGCAACGCAATACCAACGAACGTTTTAGCCTCGATATTTGTGTCTGTTGACTATACTGAGCACAAGATCATTAACACAAGATCGAGACTGGCCGGGTGCGACATAGCTGACCTGGTCGAGTCCACGGTCGGTCGACGCCGTGTGAGCGGCTATCCGGATCTCGCGTCTGTGGCGGCGTGCCGCTACGTGGCCGGCGCCTGCGAGTCGGTGCTTCCCTCTCTGCCGTCCACGGTTCACTTGCTCGGACCGTGCACCCGGCTACGCCGGTGGGTGGAGGTGATCTCCACCCACGGATACGGTCTCGGGCGCACGACAGCTCGGTGCGGCGCCAATAGCGTTGTCCACAACACGGAAACACCGAATCCGAGAACATCAGGAAATCCGGATTCGCGCCAACGTCGAGTGGAAGGACCGAATTCCGATGAGCTATGTGCGCGGTTTCGCCCCCTGGATCGTCTACGGACTTCTCTCCGTCATCGGCTGGCAGTGGGGCGCCCTCGCCGCTCTCGTCGTCGCGGTCGCGTCACTGGTCGCCGACCGCCGCAAGGGCATCACCATCGACGCCCAGATCCTCGACCTCGGCTCGCTCGCCTACTTCGCCGGCCTGACCGCGCTGTCCTTCGCCGACACCAACTCGCCCATCCAGCACTTCGACGGTCCGCTGGCCTCCGCCTGGCTGGCCCTGATCGCGGTCACCAGCCTGCTCCTGAGCCGGCCCTTCACCCAGGGTATCGCCCGCCGCAGGGTGACTGCCGAGGTCGCGGCCGACCCGAAGTTTCTGCACCTCAACATGGTGATTACCAGCATCTGGACCACCGCCTTCACCGCCTCGGCCCTGGCCGGTCTCGTCGCCGACCTCCTCAACGCCGGCACCACGGTCGACATCGTCCGCCAGGTCATCGGCCTCGCCGTCCCGGCCTACCTGACCCAGCGCTACGTGGCCAGGGCGCGCGCCCGCGCCGCCGCCGTCCAACTGCCCGTCCTGGCCAACGCCTGACCCACCACCCCACGACCACCGTCCGGGCCGACATCCTCGGCCCGGACGGCACGCTGCCGCTCACCCCGTCGGTTCGGCGCTCGGCTTCGGGCTGATCCCGGTGCTGGTCGCAGGGCTGGCCGCGGTGCTGGCCGCAGAGCCGGTCGCGGTGCCGGTTGCCCCCTCGGCCGTGCTGTTGCCGTGGAGTTCGGCCGCGACCGCCGAACTCAGGCGGGCCCACGCGGTGGCCGTGGCCAGCGCCGTGATCGCTCCCGCGACACCGGCCAACGCGATGGCGAGTCCGGCGCTGCCCGTGAACTGGGCCAACAATCCGCCGCCGGCCACGCCGAGGCCCTGCGCGGTCACCAGACCGGAGCGGGCGAACCCGAGGGCCTGGCCGCGTTGCGCGTCGCCGACCAGTCGCACGAACGACGCGCCCGCGGTGATCTGGTACGAGGAGAACAATCCGGACAGGGCGAGCAGGCCCAACGCGACCAGTAGACCAGGATGCGCCCAGTAGCCCAGCAGCGCGACGCTGGTCGCGACCGCGAGAACTCCCAGCAGCCGCAACCGAAGCCGGGCGGGAACCCAGCGCAACAGGAAACCGCCCGCTGCCATGCCGGCCGGACTGGCGGCCAGCAGGATTCCCGCGCCGGTGGTGCCAGCGCCGATCTGGTGCGCGAGCGGCACCGCGAGACCCTCGGGGACCACGGTGAACAACGCCAGCCAGCCCAGCGTCATCAGGCAGCGCAGGCGCGGATCGGCGAACACCAGCGCCGCGCCGGCGATGATCGTCCGCGACCACGCCCCCCACTGCATTCGGGTCGTTCCGGCGGTCGATCCCGCGTCCGGCGACCTCCCGGAGCGGGCGGCCGGTCGATGACGGACGCCGGACCGGACCAGGATTGCCGAGGTCAGGAAGGTCATGGCGTCCAACAGCAGCGCGATGTGCGTGCCGACCCCCGCGATCACCAGGCCGGCCCCGGCGAAGCCGATCAACAGGCCGAGCTGGTGGGTGATCAGCTGGATGGCCTGCCCCGCCTCGTAGGCGTCACCCTCGCCGAGCACCGCGGGCAGCAGCGCACCCTGCGCGGCCGAGAACGGTGGATCGATCAGGGTCACCACGACCAGCAGCACCGCGAGGGCGGCAAAGGGCATCCTCGGCAGCGCCATCACCGCGACGAGCGCCGTTCTGGTCAGATCGCAGATGACCATGACGGTGCGGCGCGGAAAGCGGTCGGCCAAGCCTGCCAGCAGGACCCCGGACACCAGGTTCGGCAACATCGTCAGCGCGTAGGTCAGCGCGGTCAGCGCGGCC
>CAJCJE010000770.1 GCA_903970565.1 Candidatus Melainabacteria bacterium
CCGGTGCCCGACTACCTGTGCCCGGACTGCTGTGTCCGGGCGATGGCGGCTTCGTACCCGCCGTTCGCCACGGCAGTGCCCCAGCAGGGCGGAGGTCCGGACCCGGCCGACACCGGCTGGTTCGCCGCGCTGTCGAGCCAGCCCAGCGACTCGGCGGTCCCGCTGAACGAGCAGACGATCGTGATGCCGGTGTTCGAGCCCGGCGACGATCCCTGAATCCGGTCCGGCGCGGGCGACATGGCCACGGCCTACACGGCGTGCTCCGGCGTCGTCCCTGGCTGGAACGACCAGCTTGACCTGGCCTTGCTCCAACGGGTGTTGGACGGGCTACGCCGTCCCTGATCGAAGGACACCACCGATGCCGCTCTCCGACCGGCCCCGCGCCGTGCTGATCGCGCCGCTGGCCCCGACCGGCACCCAACCAGACAGCAGGGCGGGGAGCTGGCCATGATGACCTGACGACTCCGCTCGTATACCGGCGGTGAGACCGAAGGGAACCAGGGTGACCACCACGACCCCGACCAGGAACCGAGAGACCGTGACCGACCTGCACGTGGCCGAGCTGATGCTCGATCACCCGTCGTGGTTGACCAGCGACGACGGCACCGCGTATCGGGTCGTTCGCAGTGCCAGCTCGGTGTGGAGCCTGACCGGCTCGCCGGCCGCCGATGACGGCTGGCGCGTCCAAGCAGTGCGCGCGGACGGGGACGGTCCGGCTCCGGTCCTGGAGGTGACTGACCCGGCCACGGTGACCGGTAGGGACGCGGTGGCGCGCGCCTTGCGGAAGGCCGGGCCGGTCGCGCGGCTGCGCAACCCCGATCTGTGGGACGCGCTGGCCACCGGGATCATCCGGCAGGTCATCCGCGCCGGGCAGGCGCGCAAACTCTATCGCGCGTTCTGCCAGCAGCACGGCGACCCGGTCACCACCCCCGTAGGTACCGGCTGGCTGTTCCCGACTCCGCAGGTCGTGCTTGACCTGCCGGACGAGGAGTTCGCCCGCCTGGGCCTGGCGTTCAAACGCCGTCCCCTGCAAGCCGCCGCCGAGGCGTATCTGAAACACGCCGTGACGTGGGCGACCCTGCCGCCGGCCACGCTGTTGGCCGAGGTCCAGCAGGTGCCGCGTATCGGCCCGTGGACGGCCGGTGCTGCCGTTGCCGACCTGTCCAACGACTTCAGCCTGTACCCGTTCGCCGACCTCGCCGTACGCACCTGGGCTACCCTTCTCGTTCCCGACCTGCAATGGCCGGGTAAGGAACCGGAGTTCGCCGTGGTGTGGCATGCGCAGGCCGGCTCGCAGCTGTCCGCCAGGACGCTGCTGACCCTCGCGTTCGGAGTCCGCCATGCCAGCCGTACTGGAGCCACCGCATTCTGACCCTGCTACCGACCCTTTTGCGCTGATCGCGGGCGCCGACCCGGCCCGCGAACTGGATGTTCTGTTCGTCAACGCCCCGCTGCGCGACTACAGCCTTCGTCCTCGTACCAACGACTTCACCCTTCCTGTGCTGGGCATGGGCTACATCGCCACCTACGCCGCGCACCGAGGGTTCAAC
Organism: Candidatus Melainabacteria bacterium; assembly: GCA_903970565.1. Classification (GTDB taxonomy): domain Bacteria; phylum Actinomycetota; class Actinomycetes; order Mycobacteriales; family Pseudonocardiaceae; genus CAJCJE01. The sequence continues at coordinate 1,551 of CAJCJE010000770.1, forward strand.
GTCGGTGTGCTGGATGCCGAAGCCCACGGCCTCGGCATTGACCACACCGCGCGCCTGATCAACCAGGCCAAGCCTCGCTGGGCCGGGTTCAACTTGCTGGCCCCCACTTACGAGATCAGCGCCTGCCTGGCCGCCGCTCTCGGCCCGGCCATCAAGATCATGCTGGGCGGTCACCAGGCCAAGGCGATGCCTACCGAGATCCTGACCGACCCGCGCATGGCCCGCTGCGCCGCGCTGGTGATCGGCGAAGCCGAAACCCGCGTCGCGGAACTGCTGGACGACCACCGCAACCGGGTTCGGTTGCCTGGTGTGATGTGGCTGGACCCCATCATGCACTCGCCGGTCACCGGCGGCACCCCCGGCCAGACACATCACCTCGCCCCGGACGTGGACGCGCTACCGCTGCTGGACCGCCGCTTCCTGTCCCAGGACCCGCACACGGAGAACGGGCGGGCCGAGGCGAACATGGTCGGCGCACGGGGCTGCCCCTACAACTGCTCGTTCTGCGGCGCGGCGGTCTCGGCCAACCCCGATATCACCATCCGCACCCGCAACCCGCAGGGCATCCTGACCGAGATGCACGCCCTACGGGACAACGACGGGGTGACCGCGTTCCGCTTCGTCGACGACCTGTTCCTGGGCCACCGCAGGGTGATCGACCAAATGATGACCGCGTTCGCCGGCGCGCGGGTCGGCCAGTGGGCCGCCTGGGACGCCACCGGGCGGATCAACGTGCTCCACCGCGCCAGTGACGCCACACTGGATATGTTGGCGCGCAACGGGTTGCGGGAGGTCGCGTTGGGGATCGAGTCCGGCAGCGAGCGGATGCTGACCGCGATCGACAAGCGCATCAGCCCGGAAATGGCGCGCTCGGTGGTGCGGCGGCTGACCGAGCACGGGATCAACGTCAAGGGCTACTTCATCCTCGGGTTCCCGACCGAGACCCGCGAGGAGATCGACGCCACCGTGCGGCTGGTGCACGAACTGTGGGAGGTCACCGACCGGCTGCCGGGTCGGTTCCGCGCCTCCGCGTTCGAGTACCGGCCGTATCCGGGCACGCCGGACTGGCACCGGCTGCTGGCCACCGGCCGCTACACAGCGGCCCAGTTGCTCAACTACACCGCCGTCGATCTCACTGCGGGCGGCGTGGACTCATCGATGCTCCAGCGCGACGAGTTCAATTTCTCCGTCAACCTGCCCTTGGCCGACGCACCGATCGACTATGTCCGCGCCCAGCTCGTGCGCCTGGCCCACGGCCAGCACGACCGGAAGGCCGCCGCATGACCGGGCACCCTCGACAGGACGAGCAGATCGATCTCCCGGCCGGGAGCGAGATCGGTCGGGAGGCCGGAGACCGGGCCAGCCAGCCTGGCGTGTTCGTGACCGTCGACGGGCCGGGTGGGGCGGGCAAGTCCACCCTGGTCGAACACCTTCAGCGGTGGCTGGCCGACCGAGGGCACGCGGTGCACGCCACCACCGAGCCTTCGCGCGCCACGCTGGGCCAGATCGCCCGCTACCGCACCGACACCTACCACGGGCACGCCCTGGCCTGCCTGGTCGCGGCCGACCGCTACCACCACCTGGCCAGCGAGATCCTCCCGGCGCTGGCGGCCGGGAAGATCGTGTTGTGCGACCGGTACGTCGCCTCGTCCTACGTGCTGCAACGCCTCGACGGGGTGTCGATGGAGTTCATCCAAGCCCTCAACGCCGATGCCGACCTGCCCGACCTCGCGGTCATCCTCACCGCCAACCCGGTGGCTACCAGCGAGCGGATCGCCCGCCGGGGCGCGCATACCCGGTTCGAGACCGATTCCGATCTGCACCGACGTGAGGCCGACCTGTACCAGGACAGCGTGACCCTGCTGGCCGCAGCCGGGTATCGGTTACTGATGGTGGACTCCACCGCCCAGCGCCCGGAGCAGATCGCCGACCAGGTCGGTCCCCGGATCGTGTCGCTGACCCAGCGGGTCAGCCTGCCTCCCACGGCCTGAACCGGCCGACGAGTAGCCTGCCCGGCAACCACACCGCCCGGCAGGCTACTCAGGGGATCGCATCGGCATGGCTGACCGCCACCTCATTGACGTGCACGTTCTTCTCATCCGCCACGACCAGGTGCTGTTGTCACAGCGGCGCGACCCCAACCCCGAGTTCGACGGCCTCTGGCACGCGCCGTCCGGCAAGCTCGACGCTCGCGAATCGGTGCTGGACGCGGCCGTGCGGGAGGCCGAAGAGGAGGTCGGGGTGCTGATCGACCCGGCCGACCTCGACCATGTACACACCATCCACGTCAACGGCTCCGGCCCCGAACCCCGGCTTGGTCTGTTCTTCGCCACCGGGCACTGGATCGGCGAACCCACCAACCGGGAGCCGGACAAGTGCCGGGCCGTGCGTTGGTTCCCGTTCGCCAGCCTGCCGGAGCGGATCATCGACTATCCGGCCGCCGGGATCGACGCCTACCGCACGGGCTCCCGCTTCAGCATCCGTGGCTGGAGCGCCGAGACCCACCCGGTCGAGCTCCACGCCTGACGGGCTGGCGGCCGGCTACCAGCCGAGCTGGTGACCGTGGTGGTGGTGACGCCAGCGCTGGCTGGCGCCACCACCAACGAGCCGATCGGGTCACCGCACGTCGCTGGTGTCTCCGTCCTCGCCGCCAACGCCAGCATCGCCAGGATCTCCGGCTGGAGTTGCGTTGGCGACCGGCTTGGCGGACGTGGTGGCCGCAGCTGGCGAACTCATCGCCAGCAGCGCGAAGCCGGAGATCACCATCAGCCCGTCGAGCACCAGCGGGCCGACGTGCGAGGCCAGCACCCCGTACCCCCACTCGGCGAGCACGCCCTGGACGTGCCCGTAACTGATCACCGCCGATCCCAGCGCCACGGTGCCGGTGCCGCCGAACCGGGCCAACGCCCAGCCCCAGCCCTGCCGCCACGGCACCCTGCTCAGCACCTCCACCGACAGCAGCAGCCCGATCGGCCACACCGCCGCCCCGATCTGCGCGGCGATCCCCGGAGTCCAGCCCGGCGGCATCCGGGCGGCCGGCAACCAGGTGTGCAGC
>CAJCJE010000771.1 GCA_903970565.1 Candidatus Melainabacteria bacterium
TGAAGCCGGTGAACACACCGATGGCGTACACCCCCACCAGCGAGTCCACGTCAGCGTGGGTGATGGCCAGCAAGATGAGCGACACGACCCCCAACACGATGATCCCGTTGGAAAAACTGAGGCGATGGCCGCGCCGGGTCAGCGCCTGGGGTAAGAAGCGGTCCTCGGCCACGAAGCTGGCCAGGAACGGGAAGCCGTTGAAGCTGGTGTTGCCGCCGGTGTAGAGGATCAGCGCGGTGGAGATCTGCACCAGCCAGAACATGATCTTGCCGAAGATGCCCATGCCGTAGACGGCAGTGGCCTCCTGGGACAGCACCGAGGGGTAGCCGACGGCATACGGCGTGGCGTGGGTCTTGAAGGCGAGGTAGGAGACGCCGGCGACCATGATGCCCAGCAGGGTGGCCATGATGGTCAGCACCTTGCGGGCGTTGATGCTCTCCGGCTTGCGGAACGCGCTGACCGTGTTGGAGATCGCCTCGACTCCGGTCAGCGAGGAACCGCCGTTGGCGAAGGCGCGCAGCAGCACGAAGACGGTCGCGCCGGCCACGAACCCGTTGCCCTGCACGACCGGTACCGAGCCGGCCAGGTGCAGCGCGTCGAACTGGGGCAGGCCGGAGGTGATCGAGCGGATCACGCCGACCACGATCAGCAGCATCACCATCGCGACGAAGAAGTACGCCGGCATCGCGAACGGCTTGCCGGCCTCGCGCAGGCCGCGCAGGTTCAGGTAGGCGATCACCAGGACGATGCCGATGGTGATCTCAAGGCTGTAGGGCCCCAGCGCCGGCACCGCCGACACCACCGCGACCGTCCCCGCCGCGCACTGCACGGCCACGGTCACCACGTAGTCGATCAGCAGCGCCGCCGCCGCTATCTGGGCCACTCTCGGCCCGAAGTTCTCCCGCGCGACCACGTACGAGCCGCCGGCTTTGGTGTAGACCATCACCACCTGGCGGTAGGACGCGGCGACCAGGATCAGCACCACCAGCACGACACCCGTGATCGGCAGCAGCAGGCCGAACGCGGCGAGCCCGGCATAGGGCAGCAGTTGGACCAGGATCTCCTCGGAGCCGTACGCCGTCGAGGACATCGCGTCCGAGGACAGCACGCCCAGCGCGATCGGATTGCTCAACCGCTCCGACTTCAGCTGATCGTTGATCAGCGGCCGACCCAGCAGCAGCCGTTTGAGCACGTAGCCGACGGACTCCTGTAGTCCGGCCGACTTGGCTCCGCCGTTCCGCGCTACCACGTGACCACCTCGATGTCCCCTTTGCAGCCCGATCTGCCGGCGCACCGAACCGGTGTCCTGTTGAACCTTCTACCAAGCACGGCCCGCGACTCGCCCGGCCGGCCACCGAACTGCACCGGTATTAGCGAAATATTTACGCAGCCGACGCCGACGCTTGCGCTGGTTGGCGGGGGTGAATCGGCGATCGACTGATCACTGTGGAGGGGCGGAGTGTAAACGGGGCGTCAATGTGTGGGAAATACCTTCGTGTTCGAGACCTCCTCGGGTGACCTCGGCCGGTCCGCAGCCGTGCCGCGGTGGCTGTGATCAGCAGGAAGTGCGCGGATCGTGAACCGATACCACTCCTTGGTCTCAACGTCACCATCCGGACACGAGGTGTCCCATTGCCACCTTCCTACTGAGAGCATCACAGCCGCGCCACGTGTCGATCGAGGCCGGCGCCCGTCGAGCAGGGAAGGACCCCGGATGCCATCGGTCAAGCCACCGGCGCCTCCGGCCAACTTCCTGTACGCGCTGCTGCGTAGGGGCGCCGCGGTCATCGCCGACATCCCCGCCGACGTGCCCGAGGCCGCGACCGACCCGGACCCGTTACCCGGCTGGCAGCGGATCTCGATGATCGCCGCCAACGGCCAGGGTCCGGCCAGGGACTCTCTGCTGGTCCGGGCCTGCCGGTACGTGGTGCTGGTGCCGCTGGTCTACCGGATTCTCGGGATGCCGGTCGCGCTGCTGACCCTGATCGGGGTCGGTGGCACCGGGGTCGGCACCGTCACGGTGGTGAGCCTGGTGCTGGTCCTGGCCAACGTCTTCGGCGTGGTCTGGGTGCTGCGGGTGCCGGGGTTCGGCCGCCGGGTCGCCTGGACGTTCATGCTCGTCGACGCCACCCTGGCCATCCTCTCGAACCTGATCACCAGCGCGGTCTCCAGTAAGGCCGACTACTTCCCGGCCATCGCCATGTCCTGGGACTACCTGCTCGGCACGCTCGTGCTGTGGACCCTGGTCTGGGGAGTGCCCTCCGCGCTGCTGCTGTGGCTGGCCGGCACCCCGCTCCAGATCCTGATGGCCTACCTGTCCGGTTACGAGCACCTGTCCGAGTCGCTGCTGCTCGACGACCTCGGCCGGGCCCTGAGCGGGTTGGCCGCGATCGCGACCGCGCTGGTCGGGCTGATGCTGGTCGGCATCGGCACCCGGCTCTCGCTCGGCGTCGGCATCCGGCGGGGTCGCACGGCCGAACACACCAGGATCGACCGGGCTCTGCACGACGGGGTCCTCCAGGCGCTGGAGGCGATGGCGCTGCCCGTTCCGGTCGACGCGAACTCCGCCCGGACACAACTGCGTGAACTGCGGGCCATCGCCCGTGAGCAGGCCATCAGGTTGCGCGGGACGCTCGACCGGCCGGTGGACGCGGCGCCGAGCGTGCGGGAGGACCTGGCCGGCCTGGCCGCCGAGATGACCAGGGAGGGGCTGCGCGCGCAGCTGGTGTTCGCCGACATCGACGACGGGGAGCTGTCCGAGGCGCGTCGGGTCGCGGTGCGCGACGCGGTGCGCGAGGCGTTGCGCAACACCATGAAGCACAGCGGTATCCACGAGGTCATCGTGCGGGTCGAACAGCGTGACAACGGGATCACGGTGATCGCCCGGGACCACGGCGCCGGATTTGACGCGCAACAGGCCCCGGCCGGGTTCGGCATCACGAACTCGATCACCGCGCGCCTGGTCGAGGTCGGCGGCAGCGCGAAGATCGATTCGTCGCCGGGCAAGGGCACCAGAGTCACGCTGTGGGTTCCGTTGTGACACCGGCCGGACCTGCCCGAAGACCCGGTAGCGGCGCGCGCCTGCCGCGCCGCCGCCGGGCGCGTTCGGTGCTGGTCGCGATCGTGGTCGCGCTGCTGATGATGGTGGTGGTACCGGTGCTCGCGGCCACCGCGCCGGCCGCCGAGGCGGCGCGGTGCGCGACCCCGAAGGGCGTCTACACCGGGCCGGTGCCGTGGGCGCAGAACCTGCTCGACCCGGCCCGGCTGGCCTCGCTGTCCAATGGTTCCGGCGTGCTGGTCGCGGTGCTCGGCACCGGGGTCGACCCCGGTAACGCGCAGTTCTCGGCCGGTCAGGTGCTGCCCGAGATCGACCTGCTGGCCAACGGTCCGGCCGCGCCGGACTGCGACGGCCAGGGCACCTTCGCCGCCGGCATCGTCGCCGCGCGGACCTCCCCGGCGACCAGCTTCGCCGGCCTCGCTCCCGGCGCCCGGATTCTGCCGGTGCGCTACGCCTCCACCAGCCAACCCGCAGGCGGCGGCGACCCGAACCTGCTGGCTACCGCGATCAACCGGGCGGTCGCGGCGAGTGCCGGGGTGATCCTGATCATGGTGCCGGCCACCGTCGACAGCAATGCCCTGCAACTCGCGGTGCAGAACGCGAACGCGGCCGGAGACGTGGTGATCTCGCCCGCCGTCGGCAGCCAGCCGGACGCCACCAGCTATCCGACCGCGACACCGGGCGTGATCGGCGTCGGCGCGCTCGGCCAGACCGGGCTGCCCGTGCAGCAGGAGGCCGGCGACTACATCGCCATCGGCGCGCCGGCCGCGAACCTGGTCGGCACCTCGGCCGGGGCGCGCGGGCAACTGGGCCAGGTCTGGCCGGTCACCGCGCCCGCGTACGCGGCGGCCTACGTGGCCGGCGCGGTCGCGCTGCTGCGCTCCTACCGGCCCGACCTGGACCCCGACCAGCTCAGCACCCGGCTGATCCTGACCGCGACCCACCCGCACGGCGCCGGACACGATCCGCGACTGGGTTGGGGCGGCCTGGACGCCTATGCGGCGGTCTCCGCCGACCTGCCGGCGAACGCGGTCGCGCCGACCATCGGCAGCACCGACCGGACGGTGCCGCAACCGGCCGCGCAAGCCGGACCGTCCTCGACGAACGCCGGGGTGATCGGTCTGTTCGTGTTGCTCGGCCTGGTCCTGATCGGCATCGTCGTCGTGGTGCTGACCATCCTGCGCCGGGGCCGGGCCCGCGACTGACAGCCGCGCCCGCGCCGAATCATTGCGCTGAGTCACCATGCTCGCGTGTCGCGAATCGGTACCACCCGGGTGTCACTCATCCGGCGGCTGGGGGCTGCGGTCGAACACCTGGGCACGAAGAAGGGTCCTGGCGGACACAAGAGTCAGTGCGGACGCGCAGAAAATGTGCCCTCGAGAACGCGAAACCGACAAAAACAACGGACAATCATGCTGAAGCAAGCAGAGTACTTCACTGTTCCGTATTCTGGACAACTGGTCGTTGATGCTGGTGCGCTTTTGGCAGGCGCGGTGTGAACGATCGAATGCCGAGCCGGATATGTAGCGCATTGGGTCGAAGAGGAGCGCAACGTGACCGAATTGGGCGGGGTAGGGCCACACGTGGCACTACTGGTCGGGGTCGTCGAGGATCACCCGTTGTACAGAACCGCGCTGGTCCAGGTGCTCCAGGGGGCGCCCGACATCAGACTCGGCGTGGTCGCCGATTCGGTCGCCCGG
>CAJCJE010000772.1 GCA_903970565.1 Candidatus Melainabacteria bacterium
CTCCTCGGTCGGCGGGCAGATCAGCTGGCTGATCCCGCTGTGTCTGCTGGTCATGGTCGTCGTCATCGTGGAGGGTGTGCTGCGGCGCCGGGCGAAACTGCCGGCGCAGCACGCCGAGCGGGCGATGTGGCTGATGTGGAGCAGCTGGCTGGTGGTGATGGCCCTGGTGTTCAGCTACGCGCAGGGCATCTGGCACTCCTACTACACCACCGCGCTGGCTCCGGCCATCGCCGCGCTGGCCGCGGCCGGGATCGCCAAGCTGTGGCGCTACTACCGCGCACCGACGGGCATCACCTGGGCGCTGCTGCCGCTCGCGGTCGCCGGCACGACCGCGTGGGCGGATGTGCTGGTCATGCGGGACAGCAGCTGGAACGGCTGGGCCGGCCCGGTGGTCATCGTGCTCGGTTCGGTCGCGGTGATCGCGCTGGTGGTGGCGCGGGTGGGCAGCCTGGCCGGCGTCGGCCGGGCCGGACTGGTGGTGGCCGGGGTCGCGCTGCTGCTGGTGCCCGCGGTGTGGTCGAGCGCGACCGCGTTCGCCGGTACCCGTTCCGGCGGTGCGTTGGCTCAGGCCGGGCCGACCACCGGCTTCGGCGGCTTCGGTGGTGGTGGTGGTGGCGGCGGAGGCCGGGCCGGTGGCCGAGGCGGCGCGGCCGGCGGTCGCGGTGGCTTCGGCGGCGGCAACTTCGGTGGTGGCGGTTTCGGCGGCGGCGGTGTCGGCGGCGGCCAGGGCGGCTTCGCGGGTGGTCAGGGTGGTCGCGGCGGCCGGGCCGGTGCCGGTGGCGCTGGTGCCGGTGGCGCTGCTGCGGCGGCGTTCGGTCGCGGGCAGAGCACGTTGACCGCGCAGGACAAGCAGATTCTCGCCTATGTCGTCAAGAACGCGCCCAACGCGCGGATCAAGCTGGCTCTTGAGGAAAGCTCGATGCAGGCCGCGACCTGGATCATCAACTCCGATGTCACGGTCATCGGCATGGGCGGCTTCATGGGCACCGACAACGCGCCGACGACCGCCCAGCTGTCCAGTTGGGTGGCCTCCGGTCAGCTGAAGTTCGTCCTCGGCCAGGCCGCCACGACCGGCGGTCGCGGCAACCAGGCCGGCGGCGCGGGTGGCTTCGGCGGCGGCGGGTTCGGCGGTGGCGGCGGGTTCGGTCGAGGCGGCAGCGCGTCGACGGCTCGGACCCAGTGGGTCCAGCAGCACTGCACCGTGGTGAACCCCCGTGCCTACGGTGGTTCGACCACCCAGCCATCGAGCGACGACGGCGGCATCGCCGCCTTCTTCGGCGGCGGCGCGCAAACGCTCTACCAGTGCACCAGTAGCTGATCCCGTACCGGGGATCGAAGGCCACCGGGCGCCGTCACCGCGATCAGCGGGACGGCGCCCGGTGGCATGTGCGGCGACGGAATCCGTGGCGAATCGGGCCGATCGGTACGAAATCCTGACGCGAGGCGCGCCACATCCTCGACACCACGGTTGCGCTGGAGCCGGTCCACCCAGCAGGCTCTCCTGGGCTCACGCGAGCACCGGAGGGAGTGGGGTGGATGACCGAGCACGTCGTGGTCCGGCCAGAGCACGGTCCTACCGGCACCATCCACGATTTCCTCGATCAGCACCGGCCCGCGACCCCCTGCCTGGTCATCGACCTGGCCGTGGTCGAGATGCGCTACCGGGAGTTGCTGGCGGCCTGGCCGCACAGCCGGATCTGCTATGCGGTCAAGGCGAATCCGGCACCGGAGATCCTGCGCCTGCTGGTCGGACTCGGCGCCGAGTTCGACGTGGCGAGCCCGGCCGAGATCCAGCTGTGCCTGGCCGCCGGGGCCGACGGCGGCCGGCTCTCCTACGGCAACACCATCAAGAAGGCCACCGACATCGCCTTCGCGTACGCGCGGGGCGTGCGGCGGTTCACCACCGACAGCGTCGGCGATCTGCATGTCATCGCCGACCACGCGCCGGGCGCGTGGGTCTGCTGCCGGCTGTTGGTGCAGCCGGCCGGGTCGCCCACCCCGTTCGGCCGCAAGTTCGGCTGCGACGCCGCGATGGCCGTGGAGTTGTTGCGCGGCGCGGCGGAACTGGGTCTGCGGCCGGCCGGGGTCGCGTTCCACGTCGGGTCGCAGCAGATCGATCCGGGGGCCTGGGCCGAGGGCATCGCGCAGGCCGCGCTGATCGGGCGGCAGCTCGCCGCCTGCGCAATCACGCTGCCGGAACTCAATCTCGGCGGCGGATTCCCGGTCCGCTACCGCACCGAGGTGCCGACCCCGATCGAGTACGCGACCGCGATCCGGCGGGCGCTGGGCAACCAGTTCGCCGCGCCACCGGTCACCGTGATCGAACCGGGCCGGGCGATCGTGGCCGAGGCCGGCGTGTTGCGCAGCGAGGTCGTGCTGGTGTCGCGCAAATCAGCCGGCGACCCGTATCGCTGGGTGTATCTGGACGTCGGCCGCTACGGCGGACTGGCCGAGACCGAGGGCGAGGCGATCACCTACGCGCTGGCCACCCGCCACGACGGCCAGCCGGGCGGGCCGGTGGTGCTGGCCGGACCGACCTGTGACGGCGACGATGTCATCTACCAGCGCAGCGACTACCGGCTGCCACTCGCGCTGGCCGCGGGCGACCATGTCGACTTCCTCGGCGCAGGCGCTTACACCGCAAGCTATTCCTCGATCTCGTTCAACGGTTTCGCACCGCTGCCGACGTACTGTCTGGCAGCAGAAACCCATGCAGACACATGACCGAAGCGGGAGGTAACAGGTGACCGCGATTGGCGGTTTTGTCGGGCGACACGTGCTGGCGGAATTCGAAGGAGTCGATTCGAGGGTCCTGGACGACGTCGAGTTCCTTCGCGACACACTGCGCACCGCCCTGCGCGCGGCGGGCGCGACCGTGTGCGAGGTGGTGTCCAAACGGTTCGCGCCGCAGGGCGTCACGGTGGTCGCGCTGCTGTCGGAATCGCACGCCTCGCTGCACACCTATCCCGAACTCGGTTCGGTCTTCCTCAGATCGGAAGAGCACACGTCTGAACT
>CAJCJE010000773.1 GCA_903970565.1 Candidatus Melainabacteria bacterium
GCGAGGGCCGGGGCGCCGGGCCGCACAAGGACTACGTGCTGCTGGACGTCACCCACCTTGGCGCCGAGGTGCTGGAGAGCAAACTCCCGGACATCACCGAGTTCTCCCGCACCTACCTCGGGGTCGACCCGGTGGTGGAGCCGGTGCCGGTGTTCCCGACCTGCCACTACGTGATGGGCGGGATTCCGACCAACGTGCACGGCGAGGTGCTGCGGGACAACGAGAACGTCATCCCCGGCCTGTACGCGGCCGGCGAGTGCGCGTGCGTGTCGGTGCACGGTTCGAACCGGCTGGGCACCAACTCGCTGCTGGACATCAACGTGTTCGGCCGCCGCGCCGGCATCGCCGCCGCCGAGTACGCGGCCACCCACGAGCACGTCGAACTGCCGGCGGACCCGACCACCGTGGTCGACGCGCAGCTCGCGCAGCTGCTGTCCGAGCACGGCCACGAGCGGGTCGCCGACATCCGCACCGCGCTACAGAACACGATGGACAACAACGCCTCGGTGTACCGGACCGAGGAAACACTCAAGCAGGCCCTGCACGACGTGCAGGCACTCAAGGACCGCTACGCGCACATTTCCGTGCACGACAAGGGCAAGCGGTTCAACACCGACCTGCTGGAAGCCGTCGAGCTGGGCTTCCTGTTGGAGCTGGCGGAGATCCTGGTCGCCGGCGCGATCGCCCGCAAGGAGTCCCGTGGCGGCCATGCCCGCGAGGACTACCCGACCCGCGACGACGTGAACTTCATGCGTCACACGATGGCCTACAAGCAGGGCGAGGGCCTGACCGCGGAGATCCGGTTGGACTACAAACCCGTCGTCCAGACCCGATACGAACCGATGGAGCGGAAGTACTGATGACCGCGACCGCCGAGCCCCAGGCCGGTATCCGGGGCGACCAGCCGCCGGTGCCGGAGGGCGCCATCACCGTCACGGTGAAGATCCACCGGTTCAACCCGGAGAACTCCGAGGACGCCACCTGGGAGTCCTTCGACGTTCCCGCGCTGCCCACCGACCGGGTGCTCAACCTGCTGCACTACGTCAAGTGGTACATCGACGGCACGCTGGCCTTCCGCCGCTCCTGCGCGCACGGCGTGTGCGGCTCGGACGCGATGCGGATCAACGGCGTGAACCGGTTGTCCTGCAAGGTACTGGTGCGCGACCTGCTGGCCAAGCGCAACAAGCACACCACGATCACCGTCGAGCCGATCAAGGGCCTGAAGGTGCTCAAGGACCTGATCGTGGACATGGAGCCGTTCTTCGAGGCCTACCGCGCGGTCAAGCCCTACCTGGTGACCTACGGCAACGAGCCGACCAAGGAACGCATCCAGTCCCAGGCCGACCGGGCCCGGTTCGACGACACCACCAAGTGCATCCTGTGCGCCTGCTGCACCACCTCGTGCCCGGTGTACTGGGCGGAGGGCTCCTACTTCGGGCCGGCGGCGATCGTGAACGCGCACCGGTTCATCTTCGACTCCCGCGACGAGGGCGCCGAGGAACGGCTGGACATCCTCAACGACGTGGAGGGCGTCTGGCGCTGTCGGACCACCTTCAACTGCACCGACGCCTGCCCGCGCGGTATCCAGGTCACCAAGGCGATCCAGGAAGTCAAGCGCGCCCTGCTGTTCAAGCGCTTCTGAGCCCGCTCACCGCGTTCTCGGGCCGTGTTCTCGTTCGTCCGGTGTGTTCTCGTCCGCGTGTTTCAGTCCGGCGCGCATTCGTCCGGCGCGTTTCGTCCGCGTGTTTCGTCCGTCCGGCGCGTGTCAGCCATCGAGCGCGGCGGCGTTGAACTCACGCTCGACGGCGCGGCCGGGGGTCAGCTCGTGCCCGGCCGCGCAGCGCAGTTCAAGCCGGATCTCGGCGCCGCAGTCGGCGTGGCGCAGGCGCACCGGCGGCCCGGCCGCTCCGGCGAGGTGCTGATCGCCCCAGTGCATGAGGGCGATCAGCACCGGCACGAAATCCCGGCCCTTGGCCGTCAGCCGGTACTCATCGCGTGGGCGCTGCCCGAGCTGCTGATACGGCCTGCGCTCGACCATGCCCTCGTCGACGAGGGCGGCGAGCCGGCGGGTCAGCACGTCCCTGGCGATCCGCAGATGCCCGATCAGCTCGTCGAACCGGCGCAGCCCGTTGCTCAGATCGCGCAGGATCAGCATCATCCAACGGTCCCCGGTGATCGAGACGGTACGGGCGATCGAGCAGCAGTCGGTCGGCTGGTCCGCGTAGTCCATGTGTCCAAGGTAACCTAAGTTTGGCAGGCAGACTCAGACAGGCTTATCGTCACGACATGGACCGTAGTCGCGAGTACAGCTGGTCGGACCCGATCGCACTGGCCGAGGTGGCACGCGGCCGATCGGGCCTGGATTTCATGCGAGCCCTGATGCTCGGCGAACTGCCGCCGCCACCGATCGCGGTGACCCTCGGCTTCGAGGTGGCCGAGGTCGGCGAGGGGCGGGCGGTCTTCACCATCACGCCCGGCGAGCACCTGTACAACCCGATCGGCATGGTGCACGGCGGGGTCGCGGCAACCATGCTGGACACCGTGACCGGCTGCGCCGTGCACACCACGCTGCCGGCCGGGACCGGTTACACGAGCATGGACCTGGCGGTGAAGTACCTGCGCCCACTCAGCGCCGACACCGGCCCGGTACGCGCCATCGGCACCATCATCAACCGGGGCCGTCGAACCGCCCTGGCCCAGGGCGAACTCCGCGACGCCGCGGACCGCCTCCTCGCCCACGCCACCAGCACCTGCATGATCTTCCCGGCCGACTAGCACCCGAGCCGCGTCGGACAACTTCGGAAAACAAGGCCGGACAACTTCGGAAAATATGGTTACTTGCTAGGTGGAACGTCGACTTTCCGGCCTTGTCGCGCGCCGACTCGGCGCCACTCTCCGCACCCGAATGACGGGATTTCCGGTCGTGGTGCTTGCTGGCGCGCGAGCCGTGGGTAAGTCGGTGCCGCTTCGAGCGCTTGCTGACGAGTTCGGCGTCACCGTGATCGATCTGGACGATCTCGACACCAGGGAACTGCCGCGGCCGATCCGGCTTCTTTCGCCGTCGGCGAAGCGCCCGTCTGTGTCGACGAGTTCCAACACGTTCCGGACATCCTCGATGCGATCAAGGCAGAGCTGAACCGGCGAACTGAACCTGGCCGCTACGTGCTCACGGGGTCGACTCGCTACGAGGCACTGCCGCGCGCCGCGCAGTCGCTCACCGGTGGTACCGGTATGGCCGCTGTCCCAGGGGGAGATCGACGGCGTCCACGAGAACTGGATCGCTCGGTTGCTGACGGGCGACACCTCGACTGCCGGTTCAGGGCGCCATCTCAGCCAAGCCCAGTACGCGGGAAGGGTGCTGGCCGGCGGCTTTCCGCAAGCGCTTGCGTTGCCCGATCAGCTGCGGACCCAGTGGTTCACCGACTATGTGTCGCTGGTGCGTGAACGCGACGTCATCGCGCTGTCCAAGGTGCGGCGGCGGGCCCAGCTGCCCCGGTTGTTGAACCGACTCGCCGCGCAGACAGCACAGTTGCTGAACATTTCCGAGGCCGCCCGCTCGGTCGGACTGGAGACTTCGACCGCAGAGAACTACACCCACCTGCTGGAAGCGGTGTTCCTGGTGCACCGGCTGCCGGCCTGGGGCACCACGCTCGGTGCCAAGGCGGGAGCGCTGCCGAAGCCGCACATGGTGGACACGGGGTCGCCGGTGTGCTGTTGCGGATCACCGAGGAGAAGCTGTCTCGCCGGCAGCCGCAGGCGTCGACCGAATACGGGCATCTGGTGGAGACCTTCGTCGTCAACGAGGTACTCAAACAGATCGCGTGGTCGAGCCAGCCGGTGACGGCCGGGCACTGGCGCGACCGCAGCGGCGGAGAGGTCGATCTCGTGCTGGAACGCACCGATGGCTCGGTGGTCGGCATCGAGGTGAAGGCGGGGAGCGGGGTTCGGCCGACGGACGCTCCGGGGCTGTCGACTCTCGCCAGGCGGCTGGGTGACCGGTGGCTGGGCGGAGTGGTCCTCTACACGGGCGCGCACCATGCCGTGCTCGGTCAACGGACGAATATCGCGGCCATGCCGATCGACACCCTCTGGCAGGAAGTCTGAAATCCCGCTTCGAATCGGCGCTCCTACGTAATCGGTAGTTCCGGCATTCCGATGGTCGGATATTTCGGCGTTCAGTGGTCAGGTGTTGCGGCGTTTCGGTGGTCAGGTGTTTCGGTGGTCCCGGTATTTCGGAGTCCGCCCCCAACCATCCCGAGCCCCCACCCTCCCAAAGGGGAAAAGCGCTCCTGAGCCAGTCTATCGAGCTTGGCCGGGGCGGGTTCGGGAAAATTGGGCGGCTGTGGACAACTGGTCGCGATGTGGACAACTGCGCGGCGGCTGATCAAGTGGGCGGCGGCTGAGCAGGGTCGGACTAGGCGTCGCCCCGGATGGTGGCGGCGCGGCGGAGGGCGAGTAGGGCTCGGATGCCGAGGCCGCCGATGATCGTGCCGAGGACGAAGGACACCACCGCGATCACCAGATGGACCATGAAGAACGCGGTCGGGCCGCCGGTCGGGGCCCATGACCTCGGGTCGGCCGAGATGTTGGCCATAAATGTGGGCCAGATCACCCACGACCACACGCCGAAAATAACCAGGAACCAGGCGATCGGCGACGAGAATCTGAGCGCACCGATCGGCGGATTCGAACCGGTTTCACCGGTAGTCGCAGGTCGGTCGGTCAACGGGGACGGGGTTACCGGGCTTGTCACCGTTGCAGTATCCGCCGTGGCGGGTGTCAGGTCACAATCCGGGTTCAACTAG
>CAJCJE010000774.1 GCA_903970565.1 Candidatus Melainabacteria bacterium
CTGGCCGGCCGCGAAGGACACCCCGGTCTTGGTCATCAGCCAACCGGCCGCGACCGCGCCGATGACGGCCGCGAACATGACCGTCGGGCCGCGCCGTTCCCGCAGCATCCACACCGCGACCCCGGCGACGATGCCGAACGCCAGGCCCATCAGCAGGTAGATCGCGACATCGTCGAACACGTGGTAGGTCTCGTCGACCAGCGGCAGCACCTGCCCGTCGCTGCTCACCCCGACCCGCTGCGGCGGCGCGATCCGCGACCAGATCCAGCCGAGTGGCAGGCCGAAGACCGCGAGCAACAGGGCAAGGCTCAGGGCCGGCAGCAGATCGGCCTTGATCACTACCCGTGGCCGGCGCACCACCGGTGCCCACGGCCAGTCCGCCACCTCGACCGGCCGCCGATCGGCCGACACCAACGCCGGCGCGGTGTACTCGGCCGAGTCCTCCGGCGCGGCTACCGGTGCGGTCGACTCCGGTGCGGTGGGGTCCGTGGCCGGCTCCGGCTCCAGACCCGTCGGTGACCACTCGGTCGGCTGCTCCGCCACTCCCGACCTCCCGATGCCCACAGGCGGCCACCCAACGTGACCAGCACTCTCGCCCCGCACCTTAGTCGGCCGTCCATTGCGGGTCGGTCATCGGGCCGAGCTGATCTCCCCGTGTCGACTGCACCGGGCGACCCAACCGGCCGGGGTCACCTGGACCACCATCCGGCGGGCGCATTCCGCGCAGTAGCGGGGCGGATCGACCAGGGCCAGGCGCCGCGCGCACAACTCGTGTACCCCCTCGTCGGTCGACTTCCCGCACCAACCGCAGAACGCGCTCATCGTCGCCGTCACAAGATCCTCGTCATCGCCGTCACGGGTTCGTCATTCTCACCGGGCATTCGCAGAGGCGGCATCGTGCCGGTCAGAGGGTCTGGCTCAGGGCCTTGACCGGCATCTTCAGCTCGCCGAGCATGTCCAGGTCGGCCTGGGCCGGGCGACCGAGGTTGGTCAGGTAGTTGCCGACGATGATCGCGTTGATGCCGCCCAACATGCCCTGTTCCGCACCGAGGTCACCCAGCGTCAGCTCACGGCCGCCGGCGAACCGCAGGATGGTGCGCGGCATGGCCAGCCGGAACGCGGCGATGGTGCGCAGCGCCTCCGAGCCCTCGACGACCGGGTAGTTCTCGTACGGGGTGCCGGGGTTGGGGATGAGGAAGTTCATCGGCACCTCGTCCGGGTTCAGCTCGGCCAGCTGCGCGGCGAACTCGGCGCGCTGCTCCAGGCTCTCCCCCAACCCGATGATGCCGCCGCAGCAGACCTCCATGCCGGCCGCACCGACCATCCGCAGCGTGTCCCAGCGCTCCTGCCAGGTGTGCGTGGTGACCACGTTGGTGAAGTGCGACCTGGCCGTCTCCAGGTTGTGGTTGTAGCGGTGCACGCCCATCTCGACCAGCTCGGTGACCTGCTCCTGGGTCAACATGCCCAGCGAGCAGGCGATGTTGATGTCCACGCCGGCCGCCCTGATCGCGATGATGCCCTCCCGGACCTGGGCGAGCAGCCGGGCGTCCGGGCCACGGACGGCGGCGACGATGCAGAACTCGGTGGCCCCGGTCGCCTGGGTCTGCCTGGCGGCCTCGACCAGGCCGGGAATGTCCAGCCAGGCGGCGCGCACCGGGGTCGGGAACAGGCCGGACTGGGAGCAGAAGTGACAGTCCTCGGGGCAGCCGCCGGTCTTCACGCTGACGATGCCCTCGACCTCGACCTCGGGTCCGCACCAGCGGGTGCGGACCTCGTGCGCGAGCGCCAGCAGCTCCTCGAGCCGATCGTCGCCAAGGCGCAGCACCTGGAGGATCTGCGTCTCGGACAGGCCGACGCCCTCGTCGCGTACCTGCCGGGCAGCCACCGTCAACACGTCGGTCGTCGCATCCTCGATCCGCTCGGGCGTTGTGGTCACCGGTTCTCCTCGCCTGTCTCGCCTGACCTGGTCCTGCTCGGCCCCGGTCGGACCCGTCGTCAACTGATCGCGCGGCCGGTCCGGCGCTCGATCCGGTCCAGTCTGTCCTACCAGCCGCGCACCGCAACCTCGGTCATGTTCACCGTCACACTCCCCGCACGCGCACTCCCGCACGCGCCGGGCGACGACGGGCCGTGGCTCAGGCCGGATGCTCCTCGGTGAACAGGTCCGGGTCGAAGACACCGTGAAACCACGGCGACAACGACTGCCTGGCCACCTGAAGAAAATCCGGTCTGGACAGCCCGGCGATGCCATCCGGCAGCGCACCCAGCAATGGTGCCCCGGCCGCTACTGGCAAATCAGTCAGATTGCTGCGCGCGGCGAGGTCCGGTTCGGCCGGCCACCGGCCGATCACCACGCCGATGCACTCGACGCCGCGCCGGATCAGCGCCTCCGCGCTCAACGCGGTCACGTTCAGCGTGCCCAGCCCGGCGGCGGCGACCAACAGCACCGGCGCACCGAGCGACCAGGACACCTCGGCGATCGTGTTGCCCTGCCCGTCGAACCGCACCAGCAGCCCGCCCGCGCCCTCGACGAGCACCAGCGCCCG
>CAJCJE010000775.1 GCA_903970565.1 Candidatus Melainabacteria bacterium
ACGCGCCGATGTCATCGGCGCAACCGCCGGTGTCGGCCACGCCTTCCCCCGTTGACCACGTAGCGCCGGCCCACGAGGCGCCCGTGAGTCCCCAGCCAGCTGCCGGTACCGAGGCGGCTCACCAGTCGTCGGTCGTCGCGCCCGCCGCGCCGCAACCTTCGGTCCCTGGAGAGCAGACCCCTGATCGCGCGGCGGACTCCTCGGTGCCGTCGGCCGACAACCAGGTCGGGTCGCCGAGTGCGTCCAACGCCACGAACACCGCTGGTGCCGGCTCTACCGTGCCGACCACGGTGCCGACCACCACCTCGGGACCGGCTGCCGGCGCGGTACACCTGCCAGCACCTGATGAGGCATCGACAGCACCGATCTCGGTCGCCACGCACAGCGATGTCCCCTCGGAGTCGATGCCCGCACCCGAGCACACCGATGAACCGGTGGGGCAATCGGTGCTTTCGACCGATGCCGCCCCGGTTGCTCGGTCCGAAGGCAACCAGCCGGCGACCCCGACAGCCGAACCGGACGAGGCGGCCGGCAATTCCGGAAGCTTGACCGGACCGCGTGTCGAGCCCGTCCGCACCGATACCAGCGCACCGAAGGTGGTTGACGCAACCGACGATTCGGCAAGCTCGGCACCGACGAAAGAAACACCACATACCGTGCGGCTGGAACCGTCGACCACACCCGACGCGCGGCCAACCCGGACGAGTTCCGCACCTGAGCGGAGGGAAACCGAAACCCCGGACCACCCCGCGCCGCCACCATCCGAGCACCGCACCGAAACGCACCCACCGAAGCTGGATCATTCGGAACCGGATCATTCGGAATTGGTGATCGGGCCCACGGACGCCACCTGGACCGCCGAGCGGGCCCAGGCGTGGGAACACGCCCGTACCGAACTGAACCAGACCTATGGCAAGAAGGCAGCGGCGGCGGTGCACGCCGACCGGGCGGTCGAGCGGGCGAACGCCCTGTTCGACCAGAACCTGTCGACCTGGCGCGCCGAGCAGCCGGACCGTCCGCTGTCCGAGGGCAGCGCGGCACTACTGCGCGAGCAGTTCCAACGATCCATTCGCAACAACGTGATGGCGCGGCCAACCGAGGAGCGGTCCTTGGTCGACTCGGTGGTACGGGCGCTGCCGAAGTGGTTCGCGTTGGCCGACCGACTTGAACCGACCATGACCGACCTGCGCCACGCGGTCGATCGGGCCCGCGAGGACTGGGCCGACCCAACGGAGGACATCCTCGCCCCGGCCTCCGAGCAGCTTTACCAGTCGGTCGCCGCCGATGTGCTCGACCCGCTGCGCCGACACGTCGACGAGCACGGCATCACCGAGCTGACCGACGCGCAGACCGCGGACCTGCTGTCGGCCGCCGCCAAACGGCTGGCGGTACTACAACCGCAGTTGCCGGCCCGACTGGCGATGCAGACGACGCTGATCCAGGCCGAGCGGGACATCCGGCAGCAGATCAGCGACGCGGTCGCGGAGAGCGCGGACACACTGGATGATCAGCTCACCCCCAAGCTGCTCGCACCGCTGGTCGAACGGTATGTGGCCGCGGTGCGCGCGCAGGTGGACGGCTGGCGGGGAGCCCACGATCTCAGCGACGTGGCCGAGGAGCACTGGCGGGAACTCAACAGCCGTCTGCTGCTCGAACAGGTGCAGCGGGACTTTCAACTGCCCAACGACCTGCGGTTCGTCAAGTGGCGAGCCAACGCGGAATCCGCCGCGTATGCCGAACTCGGCGAAGCCATGCAAGGTCTTGCGCCTCAGGCGTTGCGCGTCATGGACCGGACGACCGACGGGCTGGACCCGGTCGAGGGCAGCGCCTATGGGCTGGACCCGGTGTCCATTTCTCGCAGCGCCGGCGGCCGGTTCATGGCGGACACCATTGATGCCGTGTTCTCGGATGTCGAGTCGCAACACCGGGAATACGTCGACGGCGATGAGGAACAACCGCCAAACGACGACTGGCTCGCCGCGCGGCTGACCGACCGACTGTCCAGGATGCGCGCGGAGCTGCCCACCGCGATCCTCACCAAGCTGGACTTCGAGGCGCGTGCGGACGCCGCGCTGTACCAGGGAGGTCACGACTTCACCGAGCTGACCGAGCCCCATCGGCTCCAAGACGGCACCGTCGAGAGTCTAGGCAACGAGTATCGCCACGACCTGGCCACCAAGTTCCACGAGGTGTGGGACCGACGGAACGTGAAAACCTGGCTGGATCGGGAGAAGAAGACCGGCGACTCGTTCGGCCAGGGCGCGGCGCGGCCGGACGCCGAACCCGAGGTCCGGCCGATGACCGAGGCGGACGCCGGCGCTCTCACCCTGCTCCGACCGTCCGATCCTGCTTCGGGTGTGTTGCGTCCCGAGGCTGCGCGACCGGACCCGAACATCACCGTTGTCAGTCAGGCGCCGGCGAGTCCGACGGAGCTGGTTTCCGCGGAAATTCCGAGGGTATCGGTGGAGTTGCGGCTACCGGAGGTGGTTTCCGACCCGGGAGCCGGGCGCTTCAATGGTGAGTCGCAGGGTGCGTTGGAGCGGGTGTCGGAGCTGTTGGTGGCGGGCACCGCCTTCGCCGAGGACGGCCGGGTCGACAGTGCGTGGGACCGGGTCGAGATTTCTGGCGGCGACCAGGAGCAGCGCGGAGCCGTCGCGCAGGAGCTGTTGCGGTTGGTTGTTGTTGATGTCCGGCGGATGCAGGCCGTGGGAGTGGTCAGTGCCACCGACGTGATCGGTACTGACCAGGAGGAGAGCGCGCGTTGGCGGCAAGCCCTCGGCGTTGCTGTCGTTGACGGTGCGGAACACGACGCGGGCGTGGTCCGGGTGACGTTGCAGCCGCGGCCGGCTGAGCTGGTCGGCAAGGGCAAGGGTCGTCAGGTCGATTCTCCCGCAGACGTGGGAGTCGAGCCGCGGGTTGCGTTGTCCACGTCGTCGGTGGGGACGAATCCGCGTTATCGCGCCTGGCGGCTGGCGGAAGAACATCAGATTTTGAGTTGGGCCGGCAATGAGGCCGACGGGGTGACCGACAGCGGTGTGCTGGACACCCTGGTGCGGGAATGGGCTGAGCACGGCGAGCCGGCCGCGCGAGTACGGGCCGCCGAACTGTTGGCACACCAGCGGGCCACCCAGCAGGGGCTTTCCGGTGGTGCGTGGCCCAACGACAACCCCGATCCGAGATACGGTAGGTATCCGGAAAACGGTCCCGAGCAGGCGTCATCTTCGTCGTTGGGCGGGGGCCCAATGAATATTGATGGTGGCGGAGTTGGGATGCCACAGGTTTTCTCGAATGAGGCGGTTTATCGGCAATATGCGGTGTCCATGTTACGTGCTCGTGGTGTGGCCGAAGAAATATGGGGAGCATCTGATACTTTTGCCGGTTGGGTCGACGAGCTGGCGACGATGATCAGTTCGGGTAATATTGTGACTGCGGAGCAGCAGGCGGAAGCATTTGGTTATACCGCAGAATTGTTGCCTGATCTGGCTGGTGTGGTGGATGGGTCTGGTGTAGGGAATTCAAACGTAGAGACACCGTGGATATCACCAGGTGATCGGGCTGACGGGTTGCTGGCCGAGTATGGGCTGCACAGGTTCCTCGGTCATAATGTCTACGATTTTTATCGTCTTCAGGCTGTGCGGGCTTATACGGAGAACAATGAGGCCGGCGCCCGCGCGGCGGTGGCGGGTCTGTTCCGGGCGGCGAGGGAGCCGGTTCCGGCGGGCTTGATTGATTCGGCTGGCTTGGCTGACCAGCCTGGTGCGGTGGGTGGGCGGCCGGACGGACGTACCGGTCCGGGTTCCGGGAGTTGGCGGTCGGTGCGTATCGGCGCAGCGGAGTATCTGGACGATTCCGTGC
>CAJCJE010000776.1 GCA_903970565.1 Candidatus Melainabacteria bacterium
CTTGTCCGTCGGGTGATACCGATGGTGCGAATCGGCGGCGTGGGACTGGACGTATCGATTATGGTGCTGCTGCTGGTCGTGTTCATAGGAATGCGACTGGCGTATCCGGTGGTGTAACGGGGCCCTGGGTACCGGCAGCCGCGAGTGCGTGAGGTGATCTGATGGGCTTGACCCCCGCTGACGTGCACAACGTCGCGTTCAGCAAGCCTCCTATTGGCAAGCGGGGCTATAACGAAGACGAGGTGGACGCCTTCCTCGACCTGATCGAGGCGGAGCTGGCTCGTCTTATCGAGGAGAACAACGAGATCAGGGCGCAGGTCGAGCAGCTCGACCAGCAGCTGGACACGGCACGGTCGGACCTCGACAGTGCCCGTTCGCAGCTCGGTTCCGTTGTTCCGCAGGACGCGGCACCCTCTCGCCGGCTCGCGCCGGTCCCGCCACCGTCCTCGATGGAGGAGACGGCGCCAGGGGGCATGGCCGGCGGGGATCACCACGTGCAGGCCGCGAAGGTGCTCGGGCTCGCCCAGGAGATGGCCGACCGGTTGACCGGCGAGGCCAAGTCCGAGGCCGACGGCATGTTGGCGGAGGCGAGGACCAAGGCGGAGCAGCTGCTCTCCGAGGCCCGCGCCAAGTCCGACACGATGGTCAACGAGGCCAGGACCAGGGCCGAGACCATGCTCAATGAGGCACGTACTCGGGCCGAGACGGTCGAACGGCAGGCCAGGGACAAGGCCACCACGCTGGAGCGCGACGCCACCCGCAAGCACACCGAGGTCCTCAGCACGATCACGGCCGAGAAGAAGACCCTCGACACCGAGATCGAGAAGCTGCGCACCTTCGAGCGGGAGTACCGGACCCGACTGAAGACCCTGCTGGAATCTAGCCTGCGGGATCTCAACGACCGGGGTTCGGCCGCGCACGCGGAGAACCGGACCAACCAGACCGGCTACTCCTTCGGCCCGCGCGCCGAAGCAGGCTGACCCGGGTGGGGTAGCTGATTCGGGTGAATCAGCTACCCCGTTCACGGTGTGATCCGAGTGGTTCACGGTGACCGGTTCGGTGCCGAGGAGTGCTGAGGGCTCGACACCGAAGGGTGTCGGCGCCAACAGGCGTGGCCACGTAGTCGGGGCGGAGAAGACAACCGATCATGCTCTTGTTGGCCCTGCTGTTCGTGCTGGCTGCCCTGGGACTGCTGGTCGTCGCGCTCGCCATCTCGACGATGGTGTGGGCGTGGGGTTCGGTCGCGGCGAGTGTCGTGGCAACGGTCCTGCTCATCGCCGACTGGTGGCAGCGCCGACACGCGGTCGACGCGGCGCAGGACGACCCTTCGGTCGTCGAGGCGCCCGAGCCGCAGGCGCGACCGACCGCCACCGAGCCGACCCCGGAAACCCCGGTCGCCGGCACGGCCGAGGCGGCTGATCCCGCTGACAACACCGAGGATGCCGACAAGGTCGACGGTGTGGTGAAGGCCGAGCCGGTCAGCACCGTTCGCGACGAGTTCGACGAATTCGACGAGGACGAATCCTCGGACGCGCTTGACCGGGAGGCCGAGCCGGCGGAGGAGGATACCGACGCCGCCGACATCCTGGTGGTGTCCGATCTCGTCGCCGAGGTCGTCGTCCTCGACGAACGGCCGCGTTATCACCTCGCCGGTTGCCGCTGGGTCGGTGCGCGGTCCACGCTGCCGCTGCCGGTTTCCGAGGCGCGCCAGTTGGGCTTCAGCCCGTGCGCGGTGTGCACCCCGGACGCGGTCCTGGCCGCCAGGCAACGTCAACCCAGACGTCAAACCAGACGTCAGACCAGCAGCTGAGCGGAGTCCAACGCGACCTCGGGAATATCCGAGTTGCCGGACCCGATATTCTTCAACACACAGGCTTCGATCCGGCCATCACCGGGGAGCCGCCGGAAGAACGGGCCCCAGCGGCCCCAGTAGAACCGGACGGGTCGGCCCGTCACAGCCGAGAAAGAGCGGCGCTCCGCCCGATCGCAGACCGGTCGGCGGGCGCAAGCGGGGTGGTACCGCGGGACGCCAACCAGAGGTTGGCCGTGTCGTCCCCGTGTGGACCTTCACGGTCCGTGCGAACGACGAGACCGCCAGGAGTACACCGCTCATGAGTTATCCGAAGAACCACCCCGGCGCCGGGGTACCCGCGCAGCCCTCCTTCCCCGACCTCGAACGCGAGGTGCTCCAGTACTGGAGCACCGACGACACCTTCCAGGCCAGCGTGGACGCTCGGCCGGCCGGCGAGGACGGTGCCAACGAGTTCGTCTTCTACGACGGGCCGCCCTTCGCCAACGGCCTGCCGCACTACGGCCACCTGCTCACCGGCTACGTCAAGGACGCGGTACCGCGTTTCCAGACCATGCTCGGGCGGCGGGTGGAGCGCCGGTTCGGCTGGGACTGCCACGGCCTGCCGGTCGAGGTCGAGGCCGAACGCGAACTCGGCATCAAGGTGAAGGCCGAGATCGAGGCGCTGGGGATCGACAAGTTCAACGAGACCTGTCGGACCTCGGTGCTGCGCTTCACCAAGGACTGGCGCGACTACGTCACCCGCCAGGCCCGCTGGGTCGACTTCGACAACGAGTACAAGACCCTCGACCTGGACTTCATGGAAAGCGTCATGTGGGCGTTCAAGTCCTTGTACGACAAGGGCTTGGTCTACCAGGCGTTCCGGGTGCTGCCCTACTGCTGGCGCTGTGAGACCCCGCTGGCCGCCGCCGAGCTGCGGATGGACGCCGGTACCTACCGCGACCGCCAGGACCCGGCGAGCACGGTGTGGTTCGAGCTGGAGACCGGCGAGCGAATCCTGGCCTGGACCACGATGCCCTGGACGCTGGTGCCGAACATGGCGCTGGTCGTCGGCGAGGACATCGACTATGCCGTGCTCGAACAGGACGGCCACCGCTACATCCTGGCCGAGGCCCGACTCGGCGCCTACGAGAAGGAGTTCGCAAACGCGACGCGCGTCGACACGGTCAAGGGCAGCGCGCTGGTCGGCCGCAGGTACGCGCCGATGTTCGACTTTCTCGTCGACCAGGTCGCCGGCACCGCCGCGTTCACCGTGCTCGCCGGCGACTTCGTGTCCACCGAGGACGGTACCGGCATCGTGCAGGTCTCGCCCTGCCACGGTGAGGACGACTTCAACGTCTGCGCTGCCAACGGCATCCCGCCGATCCTGACCGTCGACGCGCACACCCGGTTCACCTCGATCGCGCCCCGGTTCGAGGGTCTCCAGGTGTTCGAGGCGAACAAACCGGTCCTGCGTGAGCTGCGCGAGCGCGGCGTGCTGGTCCGCCAGGACAGCTACCTGCACTCCTACCCGCACTGCTGGCGCTGCGACAACCCGCTGGTCTACAAGGCGGTCGACTCCTGGTTCATCGCGGTGACCAGGTTCCAGAGCCGGATGGTGGAACTCAACCAGCAGATCAGCTGGGTTCCCGAGCACATCAAGGACGGCCAGTTCGGCAAGTGGCTGGCCGGCGCCCGTGACTGGTGCATCTCGCGCAACCGGTTCTGGGGTTCGCCGCTGCCGGTCTGGGCCTCCGACGACCCGAACTTCCCCCGGCTGGACGTGTACGGCTCGCTGGACGAGCTGGAGCGCGACTTCGGCGTGCGCCCGACCGACCTGCACCGGCCCTTCGTCGACGAGCTGACCCGGCCCAACCCGGACGACCCGAGCGGCCGGGCGACCATGCGCCGGGTGCCGGAGGTGCTGGACGGCTGGTTCGAGTCCGGCTCGATGCCCTATGCCCAGGTGCACTACCCCTTCGAGAACACCGGGTGGTTCGAGCACCACTATCCGGGCGATTTCATCGTCGAGTACAACGGCCAGACCCGTGCCTGGTTCTACTACATGCACGTGCTGGCCACCGCGCTGTTCGACCGGCCGGCGTTCACCAGCGCCGTCGCGCACGGCATCGTGCTCGGCGACGACGGGCAGAAGATGTCCAAGTCGCGGCGCAACTACCCGGACGTCAACGAGGTGTTCGACCGGGACGGCTCGGACGCGATGCGCTGGTTCCTGATGGCCTCGCCGATCCTGCGCGGTGGCAACCTGATCGTCACCGAGCGCGGCATCCGCGACTCGGTACGCCGCGCCGTGCTGCCACTGTGGAACTCGTACTACTTCCTCGCGCTGTACGCGAACGCCGACGGCGCGCAGGGTCACTGGCGCACCGACAGCGAGCACGTCCTGGACCGGTACGTGCTCGCCAAGACGCACGACCTGGTGACCGGCGTGCGTACGGCGATGGAGGGCTACGACCTGTCCGGCGCCTGCGCGCTGATCGAGGACTTCCTCCAGGTACTGACCAACTGGTACGTGCGCCGCTCGCGGGACCGTTTCTGGGCCGGGGACCAGGACGCCGTCGACACCCTGCACACGGTGTTGGAGGTGACCTGCCGGGTGGCCGCACCACTGCTGCCGCTGACCACCGAGGAGGTCTGGCGCGGGCTGACCGGTGAGCGTTCGGTGCACCTGACCGACTGGCCGGACGCGGCACTGCTGCCGGCCGATGCGGCACTGGTGTCGGCGATGGACGAGGTGCGCCAGGTCGCCTCGGCCGCGCTGTCGCTGCGCAAGGCCAACAAGCTGCGCGTCCGGCTGCCGCTGGCCACCCTGGTCGTCGCCGCGCCGAACTCCGGCCAGCTGGCGCCGTTCACCGAGATCCTCAGCGACGAGGTCAACGTCAAGCAGGTCGAGCTGACCACCGACGTGGCCGCGCACGGCCACTTCGACCTGGCGGTCAACGCCCGTGCCTGCGGACCCCGGCTCGGCGCCGACGTGCAGAAGGTGATCCGCGCGGTCAAGAAGGGCGAATGGTCGGTGACCGAGGCGGGCGCGGTGGTCGCGGCCGGCATCGAACTGCGCGAGGGCGAGTACGAGCGCAAGCTCGTCGCCACCGACCCCGGAGCGACCGCCGGGCTGCCCGGCGGGGCCGGCCTGGTCGTACTGGACACCGAGGTGAGCGCGGAACTGGCGGCCGAGGGCGTGGCCAGGGACGTGGTCCGCGCCGTGCAGCAGGCCCGCCGGGACGCCGATTTCGAGGTGTCCGACCGGATCACGCTGACCGTGTACGGCGCCGAGGCGGCGCTGGCCGCGGTGCGCACCCACGAGGGTTTCGTGGCCGCCGAGACACTGGCCGACTCGGTCGGCTACGCCTCGTTGGCCGAGGGCCCCGCTGACGCCTTCGGCGCGAGCGTCGGCGACGGCGTCGAGGTCAAGGTGGCCGTGCGCAGGAGCTGACCAGCGCGGCGGGACACGATGACCGGTGGGCCGGCCGCTTCGGCGGTCGGCCCACCGTCCTGTCCGCCCTCGCCGCGCGGCGACCAGACCGGGAACGGGGGCCGACCACGGTACCGAACATCGCGATTCGTGCTTCCGATCGGTGAGATTTCTCCGCGTGGTGACAGCTTCGACCGAACCTTGGCCACAATGGACGCAGTTACCCACCGTTGGTCGAGAGGGGTGCCGTGGCGCATCTGGCCGAAGTGCTCGGCACGTCCGCGGTGGTGCTGCTCGTGGCGGTGCTCGCGGTCCGGGTCTCGGTGCGCCTCGGGCTGCCCTCGTTGTTGCTGTATCTGGCGATCGGCCTGCTGCTCGGTGAATCGGGCATCGGCATCCGGTTCGACAACGCCGAACTGACCCAGTCGCTGGGCATCGCCGCGCTGGTGCTCATCCTCACCGAAGGTGGCCTGACCACCCGCTGGTCCAGCGTGAAACCCGCGCTGGGCCTGGGAATCGTACTGTCCACTGTGGCCGTTGTGGTCAGCATCGGGATCACCGGCGTGGCCCTGCGCTACCTTGCCGGCCTGGACTGGCGGACCGGTCTGCTGTGGGGCGCGGTGCTGTCCTCGACCGACGCGGCGGCGGTGTTCAGCGTGCTGCGCGGGATCAGCGTGAGCCGGAAACTGGCCGGCGCGCTGGAACTGGAGTCCGGTCTCAACGACGCCCCGGTGTTCATCGCCGTGGTGCTGCTGGCCTCCGGCGACGCGCTGACCTGGCGCACCCCGCTGCTGGTCGGCTACGAACTGGTCGCCGGCGCGCTGGTCGGCGGCCTGCTCGGCTGGGGCGGAGCGTTCCTGCTGCGCCGGGCGGCACTGCCCGCGACCGGCCTGTATCCGTTGGCGATTCTCGCGGTCTGCGTGCTCGCCTTCGCCGCCAGCGATCTCGCGGACGCCTCCGGGCTGCTGGCCACCTACGTGTGCGCGCTGGTGCTCGGCAACTCGCACCTGCCGCATCGCGGTGACACGCTGTCCTTCGCCGAGGGGTTCGGCTGGCTGGCCCAGATCGGCCTGTTCGT
>CAJCJE010000777.1 GCA_903970565.1 Candidatus Melainabacteria bacterium
CGCGTTCGCGGCGCTGCCGCCTCCGGCCCCACCGAAACCGCCGCCGCCACCACTGCCGCCACTGCCGCCGAGGGTTCCGCCGCCGCCACCGAAGCTTCCGCCGCCGAGTGAGCCGCCGCCGTCGAGCGTGCCGCCGGCACCGAAGCTTCCGCCGCCGCCGATCGAGCCCCCGCCACCGAAACTTTCCCCGCCGGTGAAGCTTCCGCCGTCGAGCGTGCCGCCGCCGGCACCGAAGGGGCCGCCGCCGAGCACGCCGGGCTCGGTGAAGCCGCCGGGGCCGAACTGGTTGGCCGGGTTGCCGTTGAACGGGCTGCCACCGGCGTTGGGGCTGTCCTCGTCGTCGCCGGTGCCGCCGCCGCTACCGAACGTGCCGGTGAAACCGGCAACGGGCGACACCTCGGTCTCGCCCGGCGGAATCCAGCCGGACGCGGTCGTGTTGATGCTCGGCTCATTGGGCAGGCCGGGCAGGTGCCAGCTCGCGGTGCCGTCCGGCGGCACGTCGATCGTGCCGGCGGCGCCACCCTCCGGCGCGCCGCTGAGGGTCGTCTCGTCCTCCCCGCCCACGCCGGGCGGCGCGGTCAGCCGGCTCGCCGCGTACTCCTCCTCGGCCGAGGCGCTGGTGCCGCCGCCGACGACGCTCATCGCCGCGTACCGGACGCCGCTGGCGCCGACCGAACTCGGCGAGACGACCGTGATGGTCGCGTTGCTCACCGGGATCTCGCCGTAGCTCTGCGGCATCTGCGCGGCGGTCGCGCTGCTGGTCTGCGCGTAGGCCTGGTAGACCTGCACGTTGCCCTGCGCGCTCGCGTTGTACTGGGTGATCTGGTTGTCCAGCGGACCGCTGTCGCCGAGCACCGCGAGCACGTCGTTGCCGAGGTTGGTCGGCATCTGCGCCGGCACGTTGGTCACGCTGTTGCGAGCGGTGTTGAAGGCCTCGGCCTGGTTGCTGATCACGGCCTGGTGCTGCGCGAGGGCGCTGGTGGCGTCCTGCGCGGCGTTGGCTATCGGCACCGCGCCGCTCTGCGCCTCCTCCGAGGCGTTGCCGCCCCAGGCGGCGGCCATCTTCTGGTTCAGTTGCAGGATCTGGGTGTTGACGTCGTCCTGCGTGCCCAGCTGGTAGCCGGCGCCGTCCTGCGCGTCGTACATCGCGTCGGGACCAGGGCCCTGCTGAAACATCTGGTAGATCTGCGTGGCCGAGTAGCCGCCCATTGATGTCCCCCTTCTGGGTGGTGCGCGGGCAGGCGGTGCGGGCTGGTTGTCCGGGGAGGGCCGTCGGTCAGGACAGGCCGGTGCTGACGCTGCTCATCGAGTGCGAGCCGGACTCCTCCGCGGTCTGGTAGTTCTTCAGCGCGGTCTGTAGCGCGTCGATGTACTTGTTGGAGTAGTCGAGCATCGCGTTGAGATGGTCGACGTAGGCCTGGCCGGACTGGTTGGCCGCGGTGGTCGCGGCCTGGCTGGCGCTGTCGGTGGCCGGGGGGAGTACCCCGGTCATCGGGGCGGTCTGCGGCACGGCGGCCTGCAACGAGTCGTGCAGCTGCTTCCACTGCCCCAGGACCGAATTCAGCTCCGTCGGGGTGAAGGTGTAACCGCCACCGGTCGCGCCCGCGGCGGGCTGCGTAACCTGGAGGCCGTTCTCGGATTCGGTGATCAGGGTTTCGATTTCCTGCACCAATGGCATGAGGCCACCCGCGTTGATGACACCACCGTCATTGAAAATCGACATCGCCGGTTCCCTCCGTCTTTGCCGGTACGTGCGCTGATTGTGGCTGGCCACGCCCCATCGTGGCTGGTGCGCCGCAGACAGAATAGCGCGCGCACCCGTCACTATGGGGTGAGACGCCGGCATTCGACGGTCGGTTCCGCCATCCGGCCGGCTGCTGTCGCCGATTTCCCGGCCGGCGGCTTGCGCGCGCGGTGCGCGGTCCGTCGACTACCGACCGTGTCCACCCCTCGTGACACGGTCGGCAGCCGACGGGTACGCGGCAGGCCTCAACGGCCCCCGCCCGCCGCGAGCGCGGCCAGCCGGTCGGTCAGCCACGACTGATGGGCGCGCCACAGCCCGGTGCCCAGCGAGACGCGGGCCACCCCGAGCGCGCCGAGTTCCGCCGGGCTGGTGCTCTCGCGCAGGGTGATGTTCACCGGCCGCTGACCGACCCCGGTGACGAACCGCTCGATGGTGTCCGGCCGGTTGAGCAGGATCGGAAAGACGCAGTCCGCCCCGGCGGCCAGGTAGGCCCGCGCGCGGCGCAGCGCGGCCGGCAGCAGGGCGGCCTCGTCGGGTTCGTCGCCGGCGGCGCGAGCCTGGAGGAACACGTCGATCCGGGCGTTGAGGACCAGCCCGACCCCGGCGGCGGTCGCGGCGGCCCGGACCCTGGCCAGCCAGGCGGCCTGCTCGTCAACCTCGACCAGTCCGCCGGTGCGGTGGTCGGTGTCCTCCAGGTTGCAGCCGACCGCGCCGACGGCCAGCAGCCGCTCGACGAGCGTCTCGGCCGGCAGCCGGTATCCGGACTCGGCGTCCATCGTCACCGGTACCGACACCGCGGCGGCGATCCGACCGGTCGCCGCGAACATCTCCTCGGCCGGGGCGCCCTCGTGGTCGGCATGGCCCAGCGACTCGGCGACCGCGCCGCTGCTGGTGGCCACCGCGGCGAACCCGGCGGCCTCGGTCAGCCGGGCCGAGGCCACGTCCCAGATGTTGGCCAGCACCAGCGGGTTGCCGGGCCGGTGCAGCTCGCGCAGGGCGGTGGCCGCGCCGGACAGCGATGCGGTGTCGCGGGTCCGAGGGTCGCCGGTCATGCCGTGGCTACCGGCAGCGGCAGCCTGCTGAACACGCCGAGCCGGTTGAAGGTGTTGATCACTGTCGCGGCCCAGGCCACGACCGCCAGCTGCGCGTCGGAGAACACCTTCGCGGCCTGCTGGTAGACCTCGTCCGGTACGTCGCGCCGGCTGGCCAGGGTGGTCATCGACTCGGTCAGCGCCAGCGCGGCCCGCTCCTGTTCGGTGAACAGGGTGGTCTCCCGCCAGGCGGCCAGCACGAACAGGCGCCGTTCGCTCTCGCCCTGTTCGCGGGCTTCGCGGGAGTGCATGTCCAGACAGAAGGCGCAGCCGTTGAGCTGCGAGGCCCTGATCTTCACCAGCTCGATGAGTTTGGCCTCGACGCCGGCCTCGACCGCGGCCCTGGTGACCGCCTGGTGCATGGCGAGCAGATGCCGGTACGCCTCGGGCAGCAGCGCGCCCTGGTTGATCCGTTCACCGGGGTGATCATGGTGGTCGGTGTTGGTCATGCCACGACTGGTCATGCCATGACTGTAGGGCTGGCCCGGTGCGCGGGCGCGGGTCAATTTCGGGTCAATCGACTGGTCCAGTGCCGGTTTTCGACTCCATCGGGCCCCGAGCTGGGCGTCGACGCGGCCCCGCCGGACACCAAGGTGTGACATCTCCTCGGGCGGGGAAGACCACAGTCGTGCGATTCTGGCCACGTTCCGGCCCCGTCAGGGTGGTTACTCGCCGGTAACGTGGCGTACGCTTCCGGGAATTCGACGACGTAGTCCCCCCCAACGGGAGATCTCGTGATTGTGCGACTTGTGATCGGCCTGCTGATCACCGTGGTAGGTCTCGCCTTTGCCGGCCGCCGGGTCTGGTGGCTCTACCGGCTGATCCGCTCCGGGCAACCGGTCAGCGGACGGATCAAGGACCTCGGCCGCCGGCTGGAGACCGAGATCGCCGAGGTGGCCGGGCAGCGGAAGCTGCTGAAGTGGTCGGTGCCGGGCCTCGCCCACTTCTTCACCATGTGGGGCTTCCTGATCCTGACCTTCACCATCATCGAGACCTGGGGCGACCTGTTCGACCGGGACTTCGCGTTCTGGTGGTTCGGGCACGCCCGCTGGCTGGGTTTCCTGGAGGACTTCTTCACCGTCGCGGTGCTGCTCGCGCTGGTCGCCTTCGCGGTCATGCGGGTGCGCCAGGCGCCGGCCCGCCAGGAGCGCCAGTCCCGGTTCTACGGCTCGCACACCGGCGCGGCCTGGCTGGTCCTGGCCATGATCGCCGGGGTCATGGTGACCCAGCTGATCTACCGGGGCGCGCAGTACGACACCGGCCACTTCCCCTACGGCCGCAGCGGCTGGCCCTTCGCGTCCTGGCTGGTCGGACACGCGCTGGCCGGTCTCGGCACCACCGTCAACGGCGTCATCGAGACCGTGTTCGTGCTGGCGAACGTCGCGGTGATCGTGGGCTTCCTGGTCCTGGTCGTGCATTCCAAGCACCTGCACATCGGCCTCGCCCCGCTCAACGTCGGCGCCAAGCGGCTGCCGGACGGCCTCGGGCCCTTGCTGCCGATGGAGTCCGGCGGCAAGCCGATCAACTTCGAGGACCCCGGCGAGGATGACGTCTTCGGTCGCGGCAAGGTCGAGGACTTCACCTGGAAGGGTATGCTCGACTTCGCCACCTGCACCGAGTGCGGGCGCTGCCAGAGCCAGTGCCCGGCCTGGAACACCGGCAAGCCGCTCTCGCCCAAGCTGCTCATCATGGACCTGCGCGACCACCTCTTCGCGAAGGCGCCCTACCTCATCGACGGTAAGGACAAGCCGGAAGAGGGCTCCGTCGACATCACGGTGGCCGAGCACAACGGCCACGGGGTACCCGAGTCCGGTTTCGGCCGGGTCACCGGTTCCGGCCCCGAGCAGGCGGCCCGGCCACTGGTCGGCACCCTCGAAGAGGGTGGGGTCATCGACCCGGACGTGCTGTGGTCCTGCACCAGCTGCGGCGCCTGCGTCGAGCAGTGCCCGGTCGACATCGAGCACGTCGACCACATCGTCGACATGCGCCGCTACCAGGTACTCATCGAGTCGAACTTCCCGACCGAACTCGGCGGCATGTTCAAGAACCTGGAGAACAAGGGCAATCCCTGGGGACAGAACAACAAGGACCGTCTCCAGTGGACCGAAGGTCTCGACTTCGAGGTACCGGTCTTCGACGGTGAACTCGCCGACGACGTCGAGTACCTGTTCTGGGTCGGCTGCGCGGGCGCCTTCGAGGACCGCGCCAAGAAGACCACCCGGGCCGTCGCCGAACTGCTGCACGCGGCGGACGTGAAGTACGTCGTGCTCGGCTCCGACGAGACCTGCACCGGCGACCCGGCCCGCCGGGCCGGCAACGAGTTCCTGTTCCAGATGCTCGCCCAGCAGAACGTCGAGATCCTCAACACGCTGTTCGAAGGCCGCGAACCGCTCAGGCGCAAGATCGTGGTCACCTGCCCGCACTGCTTCAACACCATCGGCAACGAGTACCCGCAGGTGGGCGGCGACTACGAGGTCGTGCACCACACCCAGCTGCTCAACCGGCTGGTCCGCGAGCGCCGGCTGGTCCCGGTGTCCTCGGTCGCCGAGGACGTCACCTACCACGACCCGTGCTACCTGGGCCGGCACAACAAGGTCTACGACGCGCCGCGTGAGCTGGTCGGCGCGGCCGGCGCCAACCTGCGCGAGATGCCCCGGCACGCGGACCGGTCGTTCTGCTGTGGTGCCGGTGGCGCGCGGATGTGGATGGAGGAGCGGATCGGCAAGCAGATCAACCTGGAACGGGTCGACGAGGCACTGGGCACCGCGCCGAGCAAGATCGCCACCGGTTGCCCGTTCTGCCGGGTGATGATGACCGACGGCGTCACCGATCGGCAGAACAGCGGTGCGGCCAGCGAGAACCTGGAAGTCGTCGATGTCGCCCAGTTGCTGCTGGCCGCCGTCAAACGCGGTCAGGAGCAGGAGTCCGCGACCAAGGAATCTGCCGGGGAATCCGCCGGCTGAGGACCACTTTCCGCCCCACGGCTCTGACCAGCGCGGCACTGGTCAGAGCCGGATGGGCGCGGTAACACCGACCCCACGATGACCGGTCGCTCAGTGTCCTTTTCAGACAGCGACGGTGCTCGTCAGGACAACAGTGCCGGCCCGAGCGGGAGTGCCTTGCCCCCGGTCGCCTGCGAGGCCGAACCGAAGAACAGGTACACGCCGACCGCGGCGAACAGCAGGACCACGACGCCGCCGACGTGCAGCACGCCGGCCGAGCCCTGCAACGTGCCGATCAGCACCAGTACCAGCGCCACCTCGATCAGCGCGAACAACACGGCGTAGGCGACCGGCAGGCGCAGCGTGCCCAGCGTCAACATGCCGACGACGACCAGCCAGGAAATCAGGAACAGTCCCTGCGTGCTGACCGCCGCCGCGGCGCTGATGCCGAACCAGTCGTGCGTCAGGCCGAGTACGAGCAGCGCGTAGCTGAGCCAGAATCCGGCGAAGACGGCGAACACGCCGGCCACCGCGCTCTGGCCGAGATTCGCGGCCCAGATCGCCGCGATGACCAGTCCGATGCCGGTCGCGGCGACAATGATCGCCAGCGACGCGCCGACCGCGGCGGCGGGTACGTAGCCGATCAGGACAAGGCCGAGTGCGACCGAGCCGACGAT
>CAJCJE010000778.1 GCA_903970565.1 Candidatus Melainabacteria bacterium
CGGATAGTTCGGCCACTCCCAGACGTAACGCGCGCGGACGGTGTCCACGATCGCGGTGTCGCCGAGGAAGCCGCGAATCCGACGCGGTACCGGCTCGACCCGGTCGACCTGCGCGATCATCGCCGGATAGTCCGCCATCGCCACTGCCCTTCGCACCTGGAGGAGCCATCGGAGACATCGGGAGCACCGCCGTCATGCCAGTTCGGCGCGCCCGCTGCCGTGGTCTACCGCTCGGCGAGGCCGGCGGCGACGAGGCCGGTGAGCACCGCCTGGCCGAGAACCCGCACCGCGGACTGCGGACGGACCATCACGGTGAACTCCTTGATCAGGCCGGCCTCGTCGAAGTGCAGCAGGTCGACGCCGTGGATCTCCTTGCCCTCGACGGTGGCGCGGAAGACCAGAGTGACCGCCGGGGTCTCGGTGCCGTCGGCGCAGGTCTGCGCCGCGCCGTCGAACCGGCCGACGTAGCGGAAGTTCTCGAAGGTGCGCAGCAGCACGCCGAACAGCCCGAGCACCGAGGGCCGACCCTCGAACGGCGTGAACTTCACCGGACTGTAGAGCCGGGCATCCTCGGTGAACAGCTCCTCGAGCGCGGCGTCGTCGCCGGCTTCGATCGCGGCGCGAAAACGGTCGGCAGTCGTACTCATCGGACCCCTCCGAGTGCTGGGCAGTGATCGTTGGAGTATGTCGTGCCGGCCGCCGGACGGTCCACGGCGGACACATCCGGCCCCGAACGAGGCGCGGCCGATCGGCTTCCCGGCCGGTCTGGTCGGGTAACAACAGCGGCGAGTGGATATTCCCCGGTGGCCGAGATCGCGCCGGAAATCCCGCCAGCTGGGCAGTTCGCCGGGCGGCGAACGCGGTCGTTGCCGGTCCGCGCGAGGCTGGGTTACGGTCGATCGTGGTCGTCAGCGGCCAGTTGGTGTCAGCGGCCAGTCGGTCTGGCCTTCCGCGCACCTCGGATGGCAGGCCGGTCGGGAAATCCGGGCCGGCGATGCCAGGAGTGGACACGTTGTCATGTCGGACCCATCGTCGAGCATCGCCCCACTGCACCTCGCCGTCGCACTGGACGGGGCGGGCTGGCATCCGGCCGCCTGGCGGGAGCCGGACGCCGATCCGGCCGGCCTGTTCGGCGCGCCCTACTGGCAGCGGCTGATCCAGCAGGCCGAGCGCGGCCTGCTGGACTTCGTCACCATCGAGGACTCGCTGGGCCTACAGTCGAGCAGGTTCGCCGGCCAGGACGACCGGACCGACCAGGTGCGCGGCCGGTTGGACGCGAACCTCGTCGCGGCCAGGATCGCGCCGCTGACCAGCAACATCGGGCTGGTGCCGACGACCACGGTGACCCACACCGAGCCGTTCCACATCTCCAAGGCCATCGCGACCCTCGACTACGTCAGCACCGGCCGCGCGGGCTGGCAGCTGCGGGTGTCCTCCAGGGCGGTGGAGGCGGCCCAGTTCGGTCGCCGGGAGATCCCGGCCTTCGGTTTCGCCGACCGGGACCAGCCGGAAATCCAGGCGCTGCTGACCGACCTGTTCGACGAGGCCGCCGACTACGTCGAGGTGGTGCGCCGGCTGTGGGACAGCTGGGAGGACGACGCGGTCATCCGGGACACCTCGACCGGCCGGTTCGTGGACACCGATCGCCTGCACTACATCGGGTTCAGCGGAAAGTGGTTCAGCGTCAAGGGGCCGTCGATCACGCCGCGCCCGCCGCAGGGTCAGCCACTGGTCACCCTGTTGGCGCACGGCACGCTCCCCTACCGGCTGGCCGCCCGCTCGGCCGACCTGGTCTACGTCACGCCCGGCGACGCCGAGGCCGCGCGCGCGATCGTCGCCGAGATTCGCGCCGAGCAGGACACCGCCGGCCGCGCCGACGAACCGCTGCACGTGTTCGGTGATCTGGTGGTCTTCCTGGACGAACACGAGCACACCGCGCGCGACCGCAAAGCCCGGCTGGACGAGCTGGCCGGTGCCGAGTTCACCTCCGACGCCCACGTCTTCGCCGGCACCCCCGGCCAACTCGCCGACCTGCTCCTGGACTGGCATGACGCCGGCCTGTCCGGTTTCCGGTTGCGCCCGGCCGCCCTGCCGCACGATCTCACCGCGATCGTCGAGGGACTGGTACCGCAGGTGCGACAACGCGGCCGGTTCCGTCGCGAGTACGAGGCGAACACCCTGCGTGGCCTGCTCGGCCTCGCCCGTCCGGCCAACCGCTACGCGGCCGTCTGAGGAATGTGGTCATGACCAAGCCCGTGAAGCAGATCCATCTCGCCGCGCACTTTCCCGGCGTCAACAACACGACCGTGTGGAGCGATCCGAACTCCGGCAGCCAGATCGAGTTCAGCTCGTTCGCGCGCCTGGCCGGGACGGCCGAGCGGGCCAAGTTCGATTTCCTGTTCCTGGCCGAGGGCCTGCGCCTGCGCGAGCAGAGCGGCCAGATCTACGACCTGGACGTGGTCGGCCGGCCGGACACCTTCACCGTGCTGGCCGCGCTGGCCGCCGTCACCGACAGGCTGGGCCTGGCCGG
>CAJCJE010000779.1 GCA_903970565.1 Candidatus Melainabacteria bacterium
ACGATTACCTGATCCGGTAGAAACGACGAGGACCGCCGGTAAAGGACTGGTCGGTCACCACAGCTGTCGGGTACCCGTCAGCGTCAACCTCGACCTAGGAAATTTCAGCCTAGGACAGGGTCCCCTCTGACCGGGAGATGCATCCTGAGAGAAACCCCAGGAATTACACCGGCGTCCGTGCGCGCGGTGACTGATCTGCCGCCAGGGTAGACGGCCCCGACTGAGCGTGCAACAACTGGGGGCGGCGTGGCGCCTGTTTCCGGGCATTTACCCATCCCGGTGACCAACTCATCACACGCTGCCAGCCTCAACACCGAAGACGCCGGTGGCTATTCCGCCGCCTCGTCCACCACTCGGAATCGGGCCCCGACACGATCGATGTCCAGGTCGAACCGGGAAAACCCGCTGTAGGCCAGATCGGCCGGCAATCCCCCGGCGGGGCGAAAGGCCAACACGGACGGACCAGCGCCCGACACGGCGGCCGGCACCCCGGCCGCGCGCAGTTCGGCGACCAGTTTGCTCGTCGCGGGCCAGGCCGATTCGCGATAGTGCTGGTGCAGACGGTCATCGGTGGCCGCGAGCAGGTGGGTGGGATCGACGGTCAGCGCGTGCACGGCCAATGCCGAGCGGCCGGCCGCGAACGCGGCATCGGGATGCGGGACACATTCGGGCAACAGGCCGCGGGTGGTCGCGGTCGCGGATTCGTTCTCCGGCACGAACAACACCGGCGCGAGATCGGGATGCGGTGTCGAACGGACCGCGTGATAGCCGTTCTCGTCCCGCCAGGCGACCACCAGACCGCCGTAGAGGCTGGCCGCGGCATTGTCGGCGTGCCCCTCGAAACCGGCGGCCAACTGCAACGCCTGCTCGTCGACGGCCCGGCCGGCCAAGGCGTAGCCGGCCACCACCCCGGCGACCACCGCGGCCGCCGAGGAGCCGAGTCCGCGTCCGTGCGGGATGCCGTTGCGGCAGGAGATCTCCAGGCCGGCCGGGTGAAAGTCCACCCTGTCACAAGCCGCCCGCAGGGCCCGCAACACCAGATGGGACTCATCACACGGCACCGAACCGGCGCCCTGGCCCTCGACGGTCAGCCGCAGGCCACCCGCCGCCACCCGCGCGGTGACGGTGTCGTAGTGCGCCAGCGCGAGGCCGAGGGCGTCGAAACCGGACCCCAGATTGGCGCTGGAGGCCGGCACCGTCACTTCGACCGCGACCGGTCGAACCGGTTGCGGAAAGCCGTTCATATTTGTCCCGCTTGCGTTTCCGTACCACCCATCCGTTGGCAATCCGCGCGAGGCGGGACCGCCGATCCTCACGTGAGATCCAGCGCGACCGCGACGGCGTTGGGATCGACCGGCAGCGGCTGGATGTCGATCGTGTTGGCCAGCGCGGTGTCCGGGTCCTTCAGGCCGTGCCCGGTGACCGTGCAGACCGCGAGCGAACCGGCCGGCAGCCGACCGTCCCGCGCGGTCTTGAGCAGACCCGCGACGCTGGCGGCCGATCCGGGCTCGACGAAAATGCCCTCCCTGCTGGGCAACAGCCGGTAGGCATCCAGGATCTGCTCGTCGGTCACCGAATCGATCAGGCCGCCGGACTCCTCGCGCGCGGCCACGGCGGCCCGCCAGGAGGCCGGATTCCCGACTCGAATGGCCGTCGCCACGGTTTCCGGCCGGAGCACCGGCTCACCGCGCACGATCGGCGCCGCCCCCTCCGCCTGGAAGCCGAACATTCGCGGGGTGTTTTCCGTCACACCATCGGCGGCATATTCACGATAACCCTGCCAGTACGCGACGATGTTGCCCGCGTTGCCGACCGGCAGCAGGTGGATGTCGGGCGCTCGGCCGAGTTCGTCGCAGATCTCGAAGGCGGCGGTCTTCTGGCCTTCCAGCCGAACCAGATTCACCGAATTGACCAGTGTGATCGGGTATTGCGCGGCGGTTTTGCGGGCTAGTTCGAGGCAGTCGTCGAAATTGCCGTCGACCTGCAAGATCCGCGCGCCGTACGCGACGGCCTGGGCCAGCTTGCCCTGCGCGATCTTCCCGTTGGGCACCAGCACCGCGCAGGTCAGTCCGGCCCGCGCGGCATAGGCCGCCGCCGAGGCCGAGGTGTTGCCGGTGGACGCGCAGATCACCGCCCTGACCCCGGAGGCGAGCGCGTGGGTCATCGCCACGGTCATCCCGCGATCCTTGAACGACCCGGTCGGATTGGCGCCCTCGACCTTCAGGAACACCCGGGCACCGGTCAGTTCGGACAGGTGCGGCGCCGCCACCAGGGGCGTGCCGCCCTCGTGCAGGGTCACGATCCGCGCGCCGGCCGGAATGGCGACCCGATCCGGGTAGGCCCTGATCACTCCGGGCCACCCGGCTCGCCGGTCAACCGCACCCGGCACCGACGGCTCACTCGCAGGCTCGCTCAACGTCGATGGCTCACTCGCAGGCTCGCTCACGGTGCCTCGCCCTCCACTCGCATCACGCTGACGACCTTCCGGACCACCGGCAGTCCGGCGACCTTGTCCACGGTCGAGCGCAGCGCCGCGTCCGACGCGGCGTGCGTGACGATCACCAGGCTGGCATCCACCGAGCGACCCTCCTGGCGGACCGCGGCGATACTTACGTCGTGCTCCGCGAAAACGGCCGCGACCTGCGCCAGCACCCCGGCACGGTCGGCGACGTCGAGGCTGATGTGATAGCGGGTCGGGGTCTGTCCCATTGGCCGCACCGGCAGCGCCGCGTACGCGGATTCGCGGGGAGCCCGGCCACCGATGACCCGGTTCCGGGCCACCGCAACCAGATCGCCGAGTACCGCGCTCGCGGTCGGCGCACCGCCCGCGCCCCGGCCGTAGAACATCAGCTGGCCGGCCGCGTCCGCCTCGACGAACACCGCGTTGAAGGCGTCGCCGACCGAGGCCAGCGGATGCGACAGCGGAATCATCGCCGGATGTACCCGGACCGCGACCGACTCGGAGCCGTCCCGCTCGGTGACGCGCTCACAGATCGCGAGCAGCTTTACCGTGCGCCCCAACAGTTTCGCGGCGGTGATGTCGGCCGCGCTGACCGCCGCGATGCCCTCCCGGTGCACATCGGCCGCGCTGACCCGGCTGTGGAAGGCGAGCGAGGCGAGGATCGCGGCCTTGGACGCGGCGTCGAAGCCGTCGACGTCGGCGGTGGGATCGGCCTCCGCGTAGCCGAGTCTGCTGGCCTCGTCCAGGGTTTCCCGGTATCCGGCGCCGGTGGCGGCCATCGCGGAGAGGATGAAGTTGGTGGTGCCGTTGACGATCCCGGTGACGCGGGTGATCCGGTCGCCGACCAGGGACTCACGCAGCGGTCGCAGCAGCGGGATCGCGCCGGCCACCGAGGCCTCGAAGTACAGGTCCGCGCCGGAGGCGTCGGCGGCGGTGAACAGTTCCGCGCCGTACTCGGCCAGCAGCGCCTTGTTCGCGGTCACCACCGACTTCCCGGCGGCCAGCGCCGCGCCCAGCAGGGTGCGGGCCGGTTCGATGCCGCCGATGACCTCGACCACCACGTCGACGTCCGAGGCGACCAGCGCCGCCGCGTCGGTGGTCAGCAGCTCGGCCGGGATGCCGGGATGCTTGTTCGGCCTGCGGACGGCGATACCGGCGAGTTCGATCGGCGCGCCGACCCGCGCGGCGAGGTCGACGGCCTGCTCGGTGAGCAGCCGGACGACCTGGGCACCGACGGTGCCGCAGCCCAGCAGGGCGACCCTGACCGGCCGAGCCTCAACGGGTTTCATCCGTTCTCCTGACCAGCGTTCGCCATGTCGGCCACGTCGAGTTCGTCGTCGACCTCCAGATGGAACAGGTCGGCCTGGGTTTCCCTGCGCAGCAACAGCGTTGCCCGTCCATCCGCGACGGTGACGACCGCGGGCCTGGGCAACCGGTTGTAGGTACTGGCCATCGCGTAGCAGTAGGCGCCGGTCGCGGCGACCGCGAGCAGGTCACCGGGCGCGAGGTCGGCCGGCAGCCAACAGTCCCGGACCACCACGTCGCCGGACTCGCAGTGCTTGCCGACCACTCGGCTCAGCGTCGCGGCGCCAGGTGGCTGCGCGCCGCGCGAGACGAGCCGGCAGTCGTAGACCGCGTCGTAGAGCGCGGTGCGCACGTTGTCGCTCATCCCGCCGTCCACGCTGACGTAGCGGCGGCCGGTACCGTGGCCGAGTTCGATGTCCTTCAGGGTGCCGACCTCGTAGAGGGTCACCGTGCCCGGTCCGACGATCGCCCGGCCCGGTTCGACCGCGATCCTCGGCCGGTGCAGGTTCGCCGCCGCGCACTCCCGGTCCACGATGGCCGAGAGCTGCTCGGCGAGCAGGCCGGGTTCCATCGGATCGTCCTCGGCGGTGTAGGCGATACCGAGGCCGCCACCGAGGTCGACGGTGCGGATGTCGTCCACAACGGACTGACCGTGCTCGTCGCGGATGGCCGCGAGCAGGCCGATCACCCGGTGCGCGGCCACCTCGAAACCGTTGGTGTCATAGATCTGCGAGCCGATGTGGCTGTGCAGCCCGACCAGTTTCAGCCCGCCGCCCTTGAGAATCCGGCGGATCGCCTCCGCCGCGTCGCCGGAGGCGATGGAGAAGCCGAACTTCTGGTCCTCGTGCGCGGTCGCGATGAACTCGTGGGTGTGCGCCTCGACGCCGACGGTGGCCCGCACCATCACCGGCTGCACCACACCGAGTTCGGTGGCCAGCGCGTCGAGCCGGGCGATCTCGAAGAACGAGTCGACCACGATCACCCCGACCCCGGCGGTGACCGCCGCGCCCAGTTCGGCGATCGACTTGTTGTTGCCGTGCAGGTTGATCCGCTCGACCGGGAACCCGGCGCGCAGCGCGATGGCCAACTCGCCGCCGCTGCACACGTCCAGGCTCAGCCCCTCCTCGGCGACCCATTTCGCGACCCGCACCGACAGGAACGCCTTGGAGGCGTAGTGCACCAGGGCCGGATCGCCGAAGGCCTCGGCGTGGTCGCGGCAGCGGGAGCGGAAGTCGGCCTCGTCGAGCACGAACAGCGGCGTGCCGAACTGTTCGGCGAGATCGCGGACGTCCACCCCGGCCAGGGTGACCACCCCGTCCGCGCCGCGCCGCGCGCCGCGGGGCCAGACCTGCGGATGCAGCTCGTCGAGTTGCTCGGGAGTGGCGGGACGGATACCCGAGGTGTTGTTCTGCGGCAACACATCCGCGTGCAGTGGACCAGCCGGATGGGCGCGCATTACATCCGCTCCGGAGCACCGACGCCGAGCAGGCGAAGACCGTTGGCGAGCACCTGGCGGCTGGCCGCGCACAGCTGGAGCCTGGCCACGTTCAACGGGCTGGTCTCCTCGTCACCCTGCGGAAGAACCCGACAGGCGTCATAGAACTTGTGGTAGGCACTGGCCAGGCTCTCCAGGTAGTGCGCGACCCGGTGCGGTTCCCGCAGCTCCGCCGCGGACCGCACCACCCTCGGGAACTCGCCGATCGTGCGGATCAGGTCGCCCTCCCGGTCGTGGGTGAGCAGCGCGAGGTCGACCTCCGACCCGGTGATGTCGATGCCGAGGTCACCGGCCCCCCGCAGGATCGAGGACAGCCGGGCGTGCGCGTACTGCACGTAGTAGACCGGATTGTCGTTGCTGCGCCTGCTCCACAGGTCCAGGTCGACGTCCAGGGTCGAGTCCGTCGAGGACCGGGTCAGCGCGTAGCGGGCCGCGTCGACCCCGATCGCCTCGACCAGGTCCTCCATCGTGAGCACGGTCCCGGCCCGCTTGCTCATCCGCAGCGGCTTCCCGTCGCTGAGCAGGTTCACCATCTGTCCGATCAGGACCTCGACGGCGCCCGGATCGTCGCCGAGGGCGGCGGCGGCGGCCTTGAGCCGGCCGATGTAGCCGTGGTGGTCGGCGCCGAGCAGGTAGAGGCACAGCTGCGCGCCGCGCTTGCGTTTGTCGGCGAAGTAGGCGATGTCGGCGGCGATGTAGGCGGGACGGCCGTCGGCCTTGATGACCACCCGGTCCTTGTCGTCGCCGTACTCGGTCGAGCGCAGCCACCAGGCGCCCTCGTTCTCGTACAGCTGACCGGAGTCCTTCAGCCGCGCCACCG
Source organism: Candidatus Melainabacteria bacterium (assembly GCA_903970565.1). Classification (GTDB taxonomy): domain Bacteria; phylum Actinomycetota; class Actinomycetes; order Mycobacteriales; family Pseudonocardiaceae; genus CAJCJE01. The sequence goes on from CAJCJE010000779.1 coordinate 6,082, forward strand.
TGGCCTCGACCGTGCCGGAGTTGTGCAGCGTCAGCTCGGAGAAGAAGACGTCGAAGTCGGTGCCGAAGGCGTGCAGACTGCTCTTGATCTCACCGAGCATCAGTTCCACGCCGACCGTGCGGAACAGCTGGTGCCGCTCCTCGGTCGGCAGCGAGAGCGCGCTGGGATTCCTGCGCAGGACCTCGGCGCCGATGTCGGAGACGTAGGCACCCTTGTACCCGTCCTCCGGCGGCGCCTCCCCCTTGGTGGCGGCGATCAGCGATTCGGCGAACCGGTCGATCTGCACGCCGGCGTCGTTGATGTAGTACTCGCGGGTGACCTCGGCGCCCTGCGCGGTGAACACCCGTCCCAGCGCGTCACCGGCCGCCGCCCACCGGGTGCCCCCGATGTGGATCGGCCCGGTCGGGTTGGCCGAGACGAACTCCAGGTTCACCTTCAGACCGGCCATCGCGTCCCCGGTGCCCCAGCGCTCGCCGGCGGCCAGTGTCTCGCGGACGATGCCGGCCTGCGCGTCGGCGGCCAGTCTGAGGTTCACGAAACCGGGCCCGGCGATGTCGGCCGAGGAGATCGCGTCCGTCGCGACGAGCGCCTCGGCCAGCCAGGTGGCCAGGTCACGGGGGGGAACGCCAAGCTTCTTGGCGCTCTGTAGGGCAAGATTCGTCGCGTAATCACCATGCTCGGGATTACGCGGGCGCTGCACGGTCACCGACTCGGGAACCACGGAGGTGTCCAGGCCTCGGTCGGCGAGGACGGCCAGCGCGGTTGAGCGGACCAGATCAGCGAGCACGGCGGGAGTCACCCGAGAAGTCTAGAAGGGCTGGCCGGCATCCCGACATGGGATATACCGCTGGCGGGACCTCGGTGAACTCCAGCACAGCATGTCCCATCTGCTGGAACACGCTGACCACGCAGGTTCGCGTCGCCGCCGGCTTTCGAGTGACCGCCGGGTTTTCGGTGACCGCGTGTCGAGTGGCCACACGGGGCAGGCGATGATCCGGGCGCGGCGCCTGCCCCGTGCGTAGAGCCGAACCGGTGTTCGCGGCTCGTCTCCTCGACTCCATGTCGTGAGGAAGGACACGACCCCTTCGCCGGGAAGGTGCCGTAACGCTAAGCCGCAGCACCAACGAACGATGTAGGCCAAACGAGTGACGTACCGACAGTTTTGACGGCAAGCCACTCCGTGATAATCACCCAGAGTTTCTGATCAACCAAGGACGACCGGTCGAACTCCCCTACCAGCTCATTTCCTTGCAATGACAAGGTGATTTGTTCGACTCCACCTGCAATGTCGCGTGTTCGATCTGGTACCGCTCGGCGAGCAGGGTCTGCGCGGCGGTCAACACGGCGGCCTGCGGGACATCCGGCGCGACGGACAGGTGCGCCGAGACGACCTCCATCCCGGAGGTCAGCGTCCACACATGCAGGTCGTGCACCTCGGCGACCCCCGGCAGGGTGCCGAGTTCGGTGCTCATCAACCCGACGTCCAGCCGTTCCGGCGCGTGCTGGAACAGAATCCGCAGCGCCCTGCGCGCCAGCGTCCAGGTGCGCGGCAGCACCCACAACCCGATGGCCACCCCGATGATCGGGTCCGCGTAGCGCCAGCCAAACAACAGCGTCACCGCGCCGCTGAGCAACACCCCGACCGAGCCGACCAGGTCCGCGAGCACCTCGAGATAGGCGCCGCGCACGTTCAGGCTCTCGTCGGCACCACGCCGCAGCAGCAGGAAGCAGACCACGTTGCCGACCACGGTGAAACACGCCGTCACCAGGACCGGCAGCCCGGCGACCGCCGGCGGATTCGCCACCCGCCCGATCGCCTCCACCACCACGTAGCCGGCGACGCCGAACAACAGCACCGCGTTGGCCAGCGCGGCGAGCACCTCACCCCGGTACAGGCCGAAGGTGTGCCGCGAGGAGGGGCGGCTGCGACTGGCCAGCAGGATCGCGGCCAGCGCCATCGCCGTGCCGATGACATCGGTGCACAGGTGCGCCGCGTCGGAGATCAGCGCCAGCGAGGAGGTGAGCACCCCGACGGTCAGTTCCACCACCATGAAGGCCAGGCCCATGACCAGGGTGATCAGCAGCGGCCGCAGGTGACGCGCGCCCGCACTGGCAGAACCCGCCGGCACACCGTGGCCATGTCCGTGTCCGTGAGCCATTGCCGATCCCTCCTCGCGCTGCTGGACGAGGGAAACATATAGCGATATGCGCATGAGTGCAATCGCTACAGGTAAATACTACCTAACTTAGGTAAGCCTGACATCCCCTTCTTCGGATCTGCGCCCAATCCGGCTTGCCTCACCCCGCATCGGACCGGCCCGCCCTCGGATCGGACCGGATCGCGCCCAGCAGGCCGCTCAGCGCGCTTCCGGTCGGACATGCCTACGGTCCGGTGCTCACTCGGGCGGTCGAACCCACCGCCCCACCGCCCGAACGATCCCCGGCGACACCCGCGACCCGAACCACGCGACATGCGCCTCCGGCGTCACGGGTACCACGGCCCGGTTGTCCCGCACCGCCCTCAGCACCTCGTCGGCGACCTTCTCCGGTCCGAAACGCCGCCGCTTGTACAGCGCGGTCGTCCGCTCCTGGCTGCGGTGCTGCGCCTGCGCGTCCTGCCCGACGAACCGCGTCGTGGCGGTGATGTTCGTCGCGACGATGCCGGGACAGATCGCGCTGACCCCGATGCCGTGCTCGGCAAGTTCGGTGCGCAGACTCTGCGCGAGGGAGAACACCGCCGCCTTGGTCGTGGAGTACGCGGCCAACGTCGGCCAGGGCAGGAAGGCTGCGGCCGAGGCCGTCACCACCAGCTGCCCACCCTGATCGCGCTCGACCAGCAGCGGCGCGAAGGCCCGCAGGGTGTGCACGACGCCGAGCAGATTGACGCCGATGATGCGCTGCCAGTCGGCTTCCTCGGTGGCCAGGAACGGCCCGGACATGCCGATTCCGGCATTCGCCATCACGATGTCCGGCACCCCGTGCTCGGCCCGGACCTTCGCGGCCAACGCCTGCATCCCCGCATGGTCGGACACGTCCGCGACGAAAGCGTGTGCGTCGACAACGTACTGCCGCGCGGTGGTCGCGGTGGCCGTCGCGGAATCCTGGTCGATGTCGACGGCCAGAATGTCCGCGCCCTGCTCCGCGAACGCCAACGCGGTGGCCCGCCCGATGCCGCTGCCCGCGCCGGTGATCAGCACCAGTTTGCCGGCGAAGTGCCGGCTCGGCCTGTCGATCCGCGCGCCGCGCAGTCCCCGGCTGGCCGGCGCGCCCCCGATGTGTTCGACGAACTCGGTGACGAACTCGGCGATCACGCCGGGATGCTCGCGCGGCGCCCAGTGCCGAAACGGCAGTTCCCGCCGCCACAACGACGCACACCACGGCTGCGCCGCCGGCAGCAACGCCGGGGTCACGTAGGCGTCCCGAGTCAACGCGATCTGCTGAACCGGCACCGTCGTCCGCCGCTGCCCGCGTTCGCGCAGCGTGCCCAGCATGTTCACCCGGTACAGCTGGATGCCGTTGCGCGCGTCCCGCGCGTTCGCGTGCAGCTTGCGCCGCAACAGCGGCAGTCGCCAGCTCAGCTCCGGCAGGACCGGCAACTGGAAGAATCCGATGTACCAGGAGTGCACCAACTGCCGCAGCACCGGCCGCAACCGCCCACGCCGCAGCTGGCCGCGCATCCAGGCGGCAATGTGGTCCAGGCACGGTCCGGAGATCGACGTGTAGGACGCGAACAGCTCGGCGTACTCCGGATCGGTCACCGCGTGCCACGCCTGTATCGAGCCCCAGTCGTGCGCGACCAGATGCACCGGCCGATCCCGACTGACCGCGCGCACCACCGCGGCCAGATCCCCCGCCAACTGGTCCAGCCGGTAGTCGGCCTTGTCCGCGGGCGCGTCCGAGTCGCCGCAACCGCGCACGTCGTAGCGGACCACGTGGAACCGGTCGACCAGCTGCGCGGCGACGTCGTCCCAGATGCGCGAACTGTCCGGATAGCCATGAACGAGCAGGATCGTCGGCGCGTTCGGATCGCCCTGCGTGGAGACGGCGAGCCGGAGCCCATCAACCATGACGGAACTGGCGAGTACCGTATTCATACAGATAACCGTAGGCGGTTCGAGCCCGCCGCGGGAGTACGCTAAGCTTCTCTTCGTTCAGACGGGTGATGGTCAGTTGCCCGGTTGATCAGGCCCAAGTCTCCATCTGG
>CAJCJE010000780.1 GCA_903970565.1 Candidatus Melainabacteria bacterium
ACCTGCCCGACGCGCTTCTTGGGCAGTCCGCTGGCCTGGGCCACCCAGAGCAGATGGTCGTAGGCGGAACGACCGCCGTGCACCGCCTTGGCGTCCAGCAGCGCGCCGACCTCCCGCACCGGGGCGGGCAGCGTGCGATACGCCCGTCCGTTGATGGTGGCCGACCCCGAGGTGGGGTTGTCCAGACCCAGCATCAGTCGCATCGTCGTGGACTTGCCCGAGCCGTTCGGGCCGAGAAACCCGGTCACGACACCGGATTTGACGGTGAACGTCAGTCCGTCGACAGCGGTTGTCCTGCCGTATCGTTTTGTCAGGCCTTCTACTTCGATCATCGGCTTTCCACTTTTCCGACTCGGCGAACCGGCTGTTCCTGCATGTCCTGAAATCTATCGCGACACGGGGGTTGCACAGCTACGGCGGAAGGTCGCCGAAGACCACAACAAAAGTTGCGAACACGCAGCTGGCGCCGGTCGCAGGATATCCGACGTATCCCGGCAAGAACCGCACGGCAGGTGTTCGGGGTACCGAATTCTTGAGTGAAAACACTGAATGCCATGTGCCACGCGCGGGATCGATTGACGCGCCTGGCCGGGAATTCAAGGATAGCCTCATGTCGACGCGATCCCGCCCGCTGTACTACCTGGTAGGACCCACCGGAGCGCCCAACTTCGGGGACGAGCTGATCGCCGCGACCTGGTTGCGCTACCTCGCCGAGGTCGACCCCGACGCCGAGGTGGTGCTGGACTGTCTGAACCCGATCGGCATCGCCGACGTGCTGCGCCGGATAAATCCGCGACTGCACGCGACAACGGTGTTGTGGCCACTGTGCTTCCGCAACTGGGAGGACGGACTGCACACCGCGACGTCGGTGAGTTCGATCGTGACCGCGCCGAGGTCCTCGCCGGTGCCCATCGACGACCTCGCCGAGGACCTTGAACTGCTGCGCCGGGCCGACGTGGTGCACCTGATCGGTGGCGGCTTCCTCAACAACATCTGGCCCGGTTTCCACGGCCTGCTCGGCGGAATCGCCGCCGCGGTCCGGTGGTCCGGCGGAGTGGCCGCCGCCACCGGCCAGGGCATGTGGCCGCCGGCGGAGGGCTCGGCGGAGCTGCTGGCCGAACTGCTCGGCCAGTTCACCGTGGTGGACGTCCGGGACACCCCCTCGGTGGCGATGGCCGGTCCGAACGCGAGTTGCAGCGGCGACGACGCCTTCCTCGGTCTGGCGCAGCCGCCCCGGCCACCGGCCGACCTGCCGGAGATGATGATCTCGATCCAGTCCCAGCTCGCCGCGGTCGGCACGGCTGAGCTGGTCGAACTGGTCGCCAAGACGGTCGTCGAATGGGGCGTCCGCGACGTGGGCCTGCTGGAGTGCGCGCCAGGTGAGGACCAAGAGGTGCTGGCGATGGTCGAGCGGGCCATCCCCTCGGTCCGCCGTTTCGGTCTGGACCAGGTGTTGGCCGACGGCCTGCCGGCCGCGCCCGGCCAGTGCTGGCTGTCCACCCGGTTCCACCCGCACCTGTTCGCCGCCGCCGCGGGCGCCTCCGGGGTGGCGATCAACGTCAACGGCGACTACTACGGCACCAAGCACCGATCGCTGACCGAACGGGGCTCCCGCTGGCAGATCCTGGACAAACCGGGCGTAGCGCCCCGGCCCACCGCCGGCGGGTTCAGTGCGGTGGAACTCGCCGGCCTCCAGGCGGGCAAGCGTGTGGTCGCCGACCGGATCTACCGTCCCGGCCAGGGCGGCTGACCGGAATCACCCGAGGGGTTCCGGCCCGCCGCCCACGACCCACCTCGATCAGCCGCCGACGGCCTCCGACGCGGCAGCGTCCGGGTTGCTGATCCTGGCGATCAGGTGTTCCAGCAGCGTGGCCAGCACGGCCTTGCTCGACTCGCGCTGGCGGACGTCGCACAGCAGGATCGGGGTGTTGCTGTCCAGATCGGTCGCCTCACGCACCTCATCGGCGGTGTAGAACTGCTTGCCGAAGAAGTTGTTGACCGCGAGGACGAACGGGATCTGTCGGCGCTCGAAGAAGTCGACCGCGGCGAAGCAGCCGTCCAGCCGACGGGTGTCGGCGAGGACCACCGCGCCGAGCGCGCCCAGCGCCAACTCGTCCCACAGGAACCAGAACCGCTCCTGCCCCGGCGTGCCGAACAGATAGAGGATCAACGACTCGTTGATCGTGATACGGCCGAAGTCCAGCGCGACCGTCGTGGTGGTCTTGTTCTCCACGCCGGAGAGGTCGTCCACCTTTCCACTGATCTCGCTGATCATTTCTTCGGTTCGCAGCGGCGCGATCTCACTCACCGCACCCACCATCGTGGTCTTGCCGACACCGAAACCGCCCGCGATCAGTACTTTCACCGCCGAAGCTCCCAGCGCGGGCTGGGCCGGTGGTTCAGAGCCTACGAATGCCATCGAGTACCGCCTGCAGCGTCTTCATGTCCGGGGTTTCTGTATTGAGTGGCGAGTCGGGAGATCGGAATATCAGTAGTCCATCCTCGATGAGGTCGGCGACCAGGATCTTGACCACCACGATGGGCAGTCCCAGCTTCGCGCTGACCTCGGCGATCGACAGCGGAATCCGGCACAGCCGCAGAATCTGGACGTACTCCGGTTCGAGGGCCAGGTTCTCCTTCGACGTCGTACTGACCAGCGTGATGATGTTGAGGTCATACCGATCAGGCCTGGTTCGACCTCGGGTCACCGAGTACGGCCGCACCAACGGTCCGGCCTCGTCGTCGTACCAGGACTCCCGACCGTGTCTCATGGTCGCGGGTCACAGGATGTTGCCGGGAACCGGCGTCCGAGGTGCGGCAGCCAGGTGCGCATAGGCCTTCTTTGCCATCAGGTTCATCTCGTAGGCGACCATGCCGATATCGGCGTCCTCTTTGGCGACCAGCGCGAAACAGGTGCCGTTGCCGGCCTCGGTCACCAACAGGAACATGCGGTCCAACTCGACGACGGTCTGCTGGACCTGGCCTCCGTCGAAATGCCGCCCGACCCCTCGGGCGAGGCTCTGGAACGCCGAGGCCATCGCGGCGAGGTGTTCCCCGTCCTCCCTGCTCAGTTCACAGGAACGGCCGACACACAGACCGTCCGTGGAGAGCACGACCGCGTGCTGCGCACCGACCGTCCGGGTGATCATGTCGTCGAGCAACCAGTTCAGGTCGTTCGAGTTGGACTCCTCCATAACACCCCTGTCTTGCTCCAGGTTGACGAAATATCAGGTCCCCCGACCCATCACACCGGTGCCGAGCGCCCCTGGCGCGTACCGCGCTGGAATGCCGACATGCGGTTGCGTGTGCGTTCCGCGGACTGACCGGGATTCTCCCCGGCCGCCGGTTCCTGGTGTTTCGGGCTTTTCACGGTTTCGGCCGTCAACTGGGGTGCGAGGCTGGCTTGGCGCCGGCGGCGTGGCAGTGGCGGCCGGTTCTCGGCCGAGGGGGGCTGACCGTGCTTCGCCGGGTTCGGGTTCTGCGCCGACTCTCGCTCCGGCGCGGGCCGCCCGTTCTGCGGTGCGGCCGTTCGGTTGCCGTTCTGCGGTGTAGCCACTCGATTGCCATTCTGCGGCATCGCCGCTCGGTTGCCGTTGCCGTTTCCGTTGCCGTGCGCCGGTCGCGTCTCGCCACGGGTTGGCCAGGCAGGCGACGGCGTCTCGGTTTCGGTCGGTGCCTGGCGCGCGCGAACCGGTGCGGACGCGACGGGCTCGGGCGCCTGTCTGACGGGCGCGGAGCGGGCGAGCGCGGCGCGGGTCCGGCGCGGCGCGCCCGCCTCCTGGTTCGGTCCAGCCTGCGGCGAGCGCGGTGCGGCCGGCGGTCGGCCACCGCCCTGGCTGCCGTCGGCGACCGGTGGCGCCGCGATGAGTGCGGTCCGGATCAACACGATCGCCCGGATTCCACCGTAGGAGGAGTCGACCAGGGTGACGTTGATGCCGTGCCGGGCGGCGAGTTGCGACACCACGAACAGGCCGAGCCGGGCCTCTTCGGACAGTGCCATCACGCCGAAGTCCGGCGGGTTCTGGAGAGTGGTGTTGAAGCGCTCCCGATCGGCGTGCGGAATACCGAGCCCCTGGTCCTCGACCTCGATCACGACGCCCTTGCCGACCGCGTTGCCGCGCACCTCGACCCGCGCGTCCGGCGGCGAGAACGACGTGGCGTTCTCCACCAGTTCGGCCAGCAGGTGGATGAGGTCGGCGACCACGGTGCCCGAGATCGACAGCTCGGGCAGTTTGCCGGTGTGCACCCGGCGGTAGTTCTCGGTTTCCCCGATCGCGCTGCGTACGATCTCCACCAGCGGCACGGGATTGCGCCACTGCCGCCCCGGCCGTTCGCCACCGAGAATGATCAGGTTCTCCGCGTTGCGGCGCGCGCGGGTGGCGAGGTGGTCGAGTTGGAA
>CAJCJE010000781.1 GCA_903970565.1 Candidatus Melainabacteria bacterium
GATCGTCGCGCTCGGCCGGGCCTGCGCCCCTTCGACCAATTCCCGGTGCAGCGCCGAGATGTTGCCCCGCCAGTAGGCCAACCGTTGCCGAACCTGGTCATCCACCACGAACCGGGACCGCGCCGCCGGACCGGCTTCCCCGGTTACGCGGGCTCGACCGATCCACCGGAACATCGTCCGCTCCGAGACGCCCACACTCTCCGCCGCCAGCCGCACATGTCGCGTGGTCAACCCACCCGCGTCAGCCAACGCGACCAGCCGCCGCACCGCCGCCTCCCGCAGCAGCCGCGCGCCCACACCCACCTCGCCCTGCACCGACGCCACAGACCAAACCCTTCCTGGGCAACGGTTTCACCGCGCGGCAACCCACTGAACGATCACTGTCTGGGCGGGGAACTTACTCGATCATCAACCACCGCCGACACCCGTCGACCGCGATCTTTACCGCACTGACACCAACCGGGAAACGCCACTGACATCACCTGCACAGCTGGCCGAGCAGAGGGGAGCAGGGTGGAATCCGCAGACGTGCCCTGGCCAACCACCTGGGAGAACGCCCAATGAGCCGATGGCGACGACGCAAGCCGTCCGAGGACGAGTTCGCGAAGAACAGCACACCACCACCGCCAATGCCACGGCGAGCACCGCGCGAGGTACTCGACGACTGGCTACGGGCCCTGACCATCCTCAGTGAGGGCCACAGCCCGGAGGAGACTTTCAACCTGATCGCACTGGTCAACCAGCCAGGTCAACACCGCGTGCGGATCCGTACGCCGCGGCCAGCGGACGACGCCCACGCTGTCGAGGACGCTCTGCCCTGGTACCGAGATCTGCTCGACCGGCAGGTAAAGGTCAATCTGGCAATCGAGTCCATATTGATCGGCTGGCTGGCCGAATCAACCGGGCAGAGCCGGAACCAGATCGTTCAACGGCTCGCAGAAGCGATCAACAGGATTCAGCCACCGAGCTGACACGAACTGGGATGCGACCACTGACATCCAGGTGGGAGGTCTCAGTGATGATGTTGGTACAGGAAGTTTGGGGAGGGCTGACTCACGTTAAGCTCCCGCACCTCAAGCTAGCGCGTCTGCCATTCCGCCACTTGGTCTTGCGGTGTCATCCGCAAGTGAGAAGGAGCTTATCCGATGGGTTGGAACCCGTCCTAATCGACCCCCTTCAGATCAACTTCAGGTGGTAGGAAGGCGGGTGAGGAGCCATCCGGCGAGTCGATGACCTCGGCCGTCGGGCACAGTGGGAGAGTCGATCACGGATGCTGGACGTGGGGACACGACGCGACCGCGGATGAGCGGATGAAGCGAGGGAGTGACGGATGACCGGGAGCCCACAGGGACGGAGCAGTGCCGAGGCCGAGGTGGTGACGCTGACCAGCGAGCTGATTCGGATCGACACCACCAATACCGGCGATCCGGACACGTTGGTCGGTGAGCGGAAGGCCGCCGAGTACGTGGCGGAGAAGTTGGCCGAGGTCGGGTACGAGACCACCTACGTCGAGTCCGGCGCCAAGGGGCGGGGGAATGTGATCGCCCGGCTGCCGGGGTCGGAGCCGAGTCGGGGCGCGCTGCTGGTGCACGGGCACCTGGACGTGGTGCCGGCGGACCCGTCGGAATGGTCGGTGCATCCCCTCTCCGGGGTCGTGCAGGACGGCTACGTGTGGGGCCGGGGCGCGGTGGACATGAAGGACATGGTCGCGATGTCACTCGCGGTCGCTCGCCGGTTCAAGCGGGACAATGTCGTGCCGCGCCGGGACATTGTGTTCGCGTTCCTCGCCGACGAGGAGGCCGGCAGCCTCCAGGGGGCGCAGTGGCTGGTGGACAACCGGCCCGAACTGTTCGAGGGGGCCACCGAGGCGATCAGTGAGGTGGGCGGGTTTTCGATCACGGTCGCGGACGGCACCCGGGCGTATCTGATCCAGACTGCCGAGAAGGGGATTCGCTGGCTGACGCTGCGGGTGCGCGGCACGGCCGGGCACGGTTCGATGGTGCACCGGGACAACGCGGTGACCAAGTTGGCGGCCGCGGTCGCGCGGCTGGGGGAACATCGGTTCCCGATCGTGCTGACCGACTCGGTTCGTGAGTTCATGGCCGGCGTGACGGAACTGACCGGGGTCGAGTTTCCCGAGGACGACCTGGAGGGCGCGGTCGGCAAGCTGGGTGGGCTGGCTCGGATGATCGGGGCGACGCTGCGGGATACCGCGAATCCGACGATGCTCACCGCCGGGTACAAGGCGAACGTGATTCCTTCGGTCGCGGAGGCCGCCGTGGACTGCCGGGTCCTGCCGGGCCGGGAGGAGTCGTTCGAGCGGGAACTCGCCGAGATCCTCGGGCCGGACATCGAGCGGGAGTGGGTGAGCCTGCCGACGGTCGAGACGAGTTTCTCGGGGGCGCTGGTGGATCACATGGCCAACTCGATCACGGCCGAGGACCCCGGCGCGAAGCTGCTGCCGTACATGCTCTCCGGCGGCACCGATGCCAAGTCGTTCCAGAAACTGGGGATGCGCTGCTTCGGGTTCGCGCCGCTGCGCCTTCCGTCGGATCTCGACTTCTCCGCGCTGTTCCACGGCGTCGACGAGCGGGTCCCGGTGGATGCGTTGGAGTTCGGGACGCGGGTGTTGGATCGGTTCCTGCGGAACTGCTGATCGATCCGGCACGGTCCGACATCGAGCGGGTCGCGACGGGGTGAGGGCCGGTCGTCACTCGGTCGGGGTGACGAATACCTCACCCGACCGGCTGGCCGGATGGTCGGCGTTAGGGTGCCGGGAACTGTGGGTAGCGGGGAAGGAACCACATCGTGGTGGATGTGACGGCCGACGATCCGACGGCGGACTGGACCATGCCGGGTGTCTATGAAGTGGCACCGGGCATTCATCGGATTCCGCTGCCGCTGCCCAACGACGGCCTGCGCGCGGTCAACGTGTACGTCATCACGGCCGGCGACACCCTGGTGGTGATCGACTCCGGCTGGGCCATCGACACGGCGCGCGAGCAGTTCGCTGCCGCGTTGGCGGCGCTGGGAGCCGGTTTCGGGGACATCGAGCGGTTCCTGATCACCCACGCGCACCTTGATCACTACACCCAGGCGGTGGTCCTGCGCCGCGAGTTCGGGATGCGGATCGCGTTGGGCAAGGACGAGCAGCCGACGCTGGACCTGATCGCTCGCGACCGAAGCAAGGGCGGCTCACCGTTCGACGGGCGGTTGTGGGCGGCGGGCGCGCGGGCGTTGCAGGAGCGGTTGGCGGCGGTGGACCGGCGGCCGGGTGATCAGGCGATGTGGGAGTTGCCGGACGAGTGGTTGACCGACCGGGACACCGTGCGGGTCGGCCAACGGCAGCTCGACGCCATCGCCACCCCCGGCCATACCCGTGGGCATCTGGTGTTCCTGGAGGGCGCGACGGGGCTGCTGTTCGCCGGGGATCACGTGTTGCCGCACATCACGCCGTCGATCGGGTTCGAGGGAGCAGCCGCGGATTTCCCGCTGCGGGACTATCTGGACTCGCTGCGGTTGGTCCGCGCGCTACCGGACACCCGGCTGTTGCCGGCGCACGGGCCGGTGGGCGGGAGCACCCACAAGCGGGTGGACGCGCTGCTGGAGCACCACGACCGGCGACTGGAGATCATTTACGGGATGATCGAGCGCGGCGCGAGCACGGCCGCCGAGGCGGCCGGGGCGATGACGTGGACGCGGCGGGAGCGCACGCTCGCGGAGCTGGGGTTGTTCAACGAGATGCTCGCGGTCCTGGAGACCATGAGTCATCTGGACGTGCTCGTGCTCCAGGGCCGGTTGTCGGTCACGGAGGTGGACGGGACCAGGCACTACGTGCTGGCCGACAGCCCGTAGGCGCTGATCCGGTGGGCCAGACGCCCATCGGGGTGCTGCCGGCTCTCCCCGCCCGGTGATCAGTCGAGAGTCGTCCTCGCAGGGTGCCTACGCGCGCGTGGGCACCCTGACGCGCGGGAGTCAGACGGACAGGCCGGGCAGGCAGGCCGCGGTTCGTCGGCGGCGGAGCCAGATTTTTCGGGTGCCGTCGGCGAAGAGGAGCACGCGGGACAGTTCCCAGCCGGCGAACTCGGCATGGATGGCCAACTGGGTCGCGGCGGTTCGCCGCGAGACCGCCGCGGGCAGCCGCAGCGGCTGGTACTCCCAGTCCTCGTCGATCACCCCGTCGATCATGGTTGGATCACCTGGACACCTCCACCGTCCGCCGACGCGACGATGACGCGCCCGCTGTCCGGATCGACCGCGACCGAGTTGGGCTGGCGCACGGTCGAGAATCGGTACTTTTCCACCGGTTCACCGCCGGCGACGTCGTAGCCGACTACCTGGTTGAGTTTGGTGCAGGTCACCCAGGCGAGGTCGCGCTTCGGGTCGTAGGCGATGCCGTAGGGGGAGCCGGCCACCGGGAAACGCTGCCGCATCAGCACCGGGTCGGCGGAGAACACCAGCAGTTCGCCGGTGCGGGTGTCGGTGACCAGGACGTCGCCGAAGTCGTCGACGACCTCGTTGGTGGCGCCGTCGCCGGCGCGGGTGCCTCCGACCACGGTGTTGACGGTGGGGTCGACGTCGAACACGGCGGTGCGGAGGGGGTCCAGCGCGACGGCCTCGGAACCGACGGTGACCACCTCCTGCGGGGTGACCTCACCGGTGATGGTCCGGATCACCGTGTCGCCGTCGAGCAGCACCAGGGACTTGTGGGCGGCCTGGGCGACCAGCAGGTGCCCGCCGACGACGGTCGCGCTGGTCGGACCGTCGGACACGGGTACCACATGTGTGGTGGCCGTGGGCAGGGTGACTTCGACGACCTGGTTGGCGGTGGTCACCGGGGCGAGCAGCGGCCCACCGGGTGTGGCCAGGCTCAGGTCGCTGACCGCGCCGGGCAGCGCGACGGTCCTCGGCGCGGCCTGTAGATCGGTGAGCGAGTACAGCAGCAGCTCGGCCGGCTGCCGGAGGGCCACGGCGAGGGTGTGGGTGGTGGCGTCGGTGGCGACCGAGGTGATCCCACCCGACACGCCGAGCAGGGTGCCCGGCAGGGTGGCGTCGGCGGCCGGGGACACCGCGGGCGCGGCGGCCACGAGGTTGGCGACCACCTGAAGGTCACCATCGGGTGAGGAACCGGACGAGGAACATCCGGCGAGCATGGCGGAACCGGCAACGACGACGGCTACCACTCCGGCGAGCTTGCGCAACGCTTGACCTCCGAGGACGACGTACTTCCAGCATCCTCGGCCGTGACCCTGACGTCACGCCCGAGCACCCGGATAGTTGCCGCCGCGCTACCTGGATCAGACCAGGCGTCGCTCGGGGTAACCGAGTTCGATGCCACTCACATCATCCAGTGCCGCCCGAATGGCCGACGGCAGGGTCAGCTCCTCCGCCGCGAGTGATCCGGTGAGCTGGCCGGTGTCGCGGGCGCCGATGACCGGGGCGATGACACCGGGCCGGTCGCGCACCCAGGCCAGGGCGACGGCCAGCGGCGAGGTGCCGAGGCCGTCGGCGGCGGTGACCACGGCTTCCACGATGCGGGCGGCGCGCTCGGTGCGGTGCTGTTCGACGTAGGGGGCGTAGGTCTGGGAGGCGCCGCGCGAGTCGGCCGGGGTGCCGCTGCGGTACTTGCCGGTGAGCACCCCGCGCCCCAACGGCGCCCAGGGCAGCAGCCCGATGCCGTGGTGGTCGGCGGCGGGCCCGACCTCACGTTCGATACCACGTTCGAGCAGGGAGTATTCGACCTGGGTCGAGGCGATCGGGGCCCGCCCGGGCAGGCAGCGTTGCAGCGACGCCGCGGTGGCCAGCTGCCAGCCGGCATAGTTGGACACGCCCACGTAGCGAACTTTTCCGCTGGTCACGGCGGCGTCGAGGGCGGCGAGGGTTTCCTCGATCGGCGTCTCGACATCCCAGGCGTGCAGCTGCCACAGGTCGATGTGGTCGACGTCCAGGCGGGCCAGGGAGCCCTCGAGCGCGGCGAGCAGCGCGCCTCGGGAGGCACCGCCGCCGAAGGGACCGTCGACGCGGCGGGCCACGGCCTTGGTGGCCACCACCACGTCATGGCGGGGGACGAGGTCGCCGAGCAGGCCACCGAGGATGCGTTCGCTCTCCCCGTCGCCGTAGACATCGGCGGTGTCGACCAGGG
>CAJCJE010000782.1 GCA_903970565.1 Candidatus Melainabacteria bacterium
GAGGTCTGCATCCGAGACCAGTTGATCAGCCTCTCGTAGGGCGAATTCGGATGGTTGATGAACCGGGTGAACAGCGTCGCGCCGCCAGCCTGCTCCCAGCGGTCGACCAGGCCGACCACGTGTGGGACGACCGGTGCCGACTTGCTCGACACGAACCCGTTCTGCATGTAGATGACGACCAGCACGCTCGTGGTCAGATCCACCCGTTCACTCTCCATTCGTTTCACGCAGCAGCTCCACAGCGGCCGTCAGATGTTTGCCCAGCTCGCTGGTCTCCAGCAGTGCTGTACGCATGGATGCGTGTTGGGCGGTCTCCTGGGGCCTCGCGACGGTCATCCGCGACCGCATCGCCCGCATCCAGCGCCAGCCGTATTCAGGGGCGACTACGGGATCGAGGCCCTTCTCCACCTGCTCGCGGATGTGGTGGCAGTAGCACCACAGCGCCTGAACGAGCAGCTCGCTGTCCACGAGATCGGAGACCTGGATCGCCCGCGCGGGCGCGAGTGGAAAGTAGCTCACGCCGGCCCAACTCGCGCAACCGATCGACAGCCCCCTGATGCCGAACTCGTCGATTCGGCCGTCTTGGAAACCTTCCTGTATCAGCCCTTGCTCGACTGATTCCGCGTCGTCGAGCGAGGGCGTCTCACCGTTGCCTCCGCGATCAAGCAGGACGCGAGGCATCGACAGCAGCCGCATCGCAGTCTCCAGTTCGGTGCCACTCCACAGAGGTTCGTGCACCCAATACGCCGACAGGACGTAGTGCGCCTGCGGGTGAGGCGACGCCGTCACGTCCCGCATCCACGCGGTGATCCACGCTCGAACGTCTCGGTAGGTCTGGCGGCGCCAGATCGCGAGGCGCGCGATCGTCGGCAGGCTTAGCTCTTCGGTGAGGTGGAAGACCGCCACGCCCCAAGGAAAGACGTAAAGCTGGCAGGGCCGGTCGGGATGCTCCACCGGCCCAGTCTCGCAAGTAACTTCCTGTATTGCGCCTGGGGAAAGATCCATCGACTCGATGACCGCAGCGAGGAGGTCCGCGCCCAGAAAGACCGGCACGAACATGTGGCTGGTGGCACGAAGAGCCCGACAGTCCACTTCACGGTGCTCCGGCGGCAGGCCGTTGTCACCGTGCTTGACCAGATGAGGGGTGTTGGCCGTGGACAGCTTGCGGGCTGTGGCTTGGCGTTTGGTGCGACGTAGGACATCGTTGAGCAGTGTGAGCGGGATCTTGAGAGCTTGGGCGAGGTCGGGTCGCTGCCACGGTTGAGGGTCTTGGGTTCCGCGCTCCCACCGGCCCACGGTGGTGCGGTCGACCCCGAGTTCGTTGGCGAACGTCTCCTGGGTGTAACCAGCACCCAAGCGGTAGTCGGCCAGCGTGCTGAGTTCGTCGACCTCCATTGAGCCACCCCCTCCCATACCGTTCGTACGATACCGCCACCCTATCCGCGCAGCTCACGAGTGTGATCACGGCGAAAGGCTGTAGGTACCCTTGGCGAGGAAGTTGTCGTGGACGCCGGCCCGCTCGACGCCGACCCCTATCGGCAAAGTTCTCCTGGGTGTAGCCGGCGGTGTGGCGGCAGCCGGCCATCGGGCTGGCCGGTTGGGTTGGCCATGGTCATCCTCCGGTGTGCCGTGGACACGGCGCCGGTCTGAGGTTCATGCAGCTCGTAGGGTCTGACGCCGCATCAGCGCCTCATTGCCGCCTCACGGCCGCTCTGGCGGAGGACCTGGCCCGAGGGTCTACTGGCTGTCGACAAGCCCAGCTTAGTGGCCAATTCGACGCTCTCAATTCCTCTGGCCGTGTAGTCGAAAAGCACATGTGGGAATGGTATTCACTTTGGCAATGAAGCACGGGAGAACGGGTGAAGTGAAGGCAGAATTCCCGTGACCGAATCGGGACAGGACAACGACGTCGCGGGCCTGGTGAATGGCTCGGTGCTCCAGGCCCGCGACGTCATCGCGAGCATGATCATCATGCAGTCCTCGGGCCGATCGTCCCTGCCGGTCCCACGCCAGTTTCCACCGGCGCACCCGATATGGGTCGACCGCAGCCGGGAGTTCGCCCTGCTAGACCGCATGGCGGCGAAGCCGGGACCGACCAGAGTGCTGCTCACCGGATTGGGTGGCGTCGGTAAGACCGAACTGGCAGCGCGGTGGCTGACCGGTCAACGCGCAAGCCACCCCGATGGCGAGTTGTACGCCGACTTGAGTGTGTCGTTCGACGGTCGGCCCCCAAACCCATGCCATGTCCTCGCTGGCTGGCTCCGTACCCTGGGCGTCCCGCCTGACGAACTTCCGGCCGACTTGGCCAGCCTTGACCGCGCTATACCGCTCAGCCACCGCCGAGAAGTCCTACTTGGTGCTGATCGACAGCGCTTTCTCCGCCGCCCTGGTCCGTCCGCTGATACCGGCGTCGCCAACGAGCACCATCGTCGCAACCAGCCGCTACCGGCTGCGAGGACTGGTGATGGACGGCTTCCAGCCTATGGACCTCGGTTGTCTCGAACCTCGCGCCGGAGGCTTACTTCTGGACGCATTACTCGGCCAGCCCCTGTCGCCAGAACAGCACGGCGCACTAGAGACCTTGGCCTCGCGCTGCCACGGCCATCCCCTCGCCCTGGTGATCGCCGGAGCACACCTGGCCACCAATCCATACCGCAGCCCGACCGACCTGATCACCCATCTCGACACCGACCACGGCTCCACCCTGGCCCTGCGTGCGGACGAGGTATCCGTAGGAGGACTCCTCGACATGAGCTACGACAACCTCGACCCCGACACCGCGCGC
>CAJCJE010000783.1 GCA_903970565.1 Candidatus Melainabacteria bacterium
CTGGCCGGAGCGATCCACCTGCCAGGCCGGCCGCTCGGCGACACCGGGCAGTTCGGCGACGCCGCCCATCTCGGGTGATTCCCGCTTGGCCAGTTCCTCGTGCAACTGGCGGAGGAGTTCCTGTTCGCGCTGGCTGAGTTCGGCGTCGGTGACCGGTGGCTTCGCCGTGGTCAGCGTGGTCTCCTCATCGGCGATGGCCGGCCGGTGATCGGACAACTCGGTGGAGGACGCCGCGTTGACGCTGCCGGCCAGGCTGGCAATGGCCGGGCTGGTCATCGTCACCTCGTTCGCCTCCGGCGACGGCACCGGGGACTTCTTCGCCGGTCGCGAGGTTTCCACGGGCGCCGGATCGCTGCTGGCGTGCGCGGGGGTCGGGCTCTTGCTCGCGTGCGCGGGGGACGACTGCGCGGGGGCCGGCTCGGCGGGCGCGGGCGGTGACGACGAGGCGACCGAAGCGGCAACGGCGGGGGTCGCCGGGGCAGAGCGGGCCGGGGTGGCAGGCGGGGTGGAGCTGGTCGAACCGACCGGGGCTGGGTCCGCCGGCGCGGCCGGGGCATCGGCGATGGTGGTGGTGGTTTCGTCGGCCTTGGCCGCGGCGATCCGCTGCTGCCAACGGCCGCTCGCGGATTCGCTCGGCAGCCGCTTGTCCACCACCGGGGCGGGAGCGGCCCGGCGACGGGTCGAGGTGACCGGGCGGGGGGCCGGCGACTCCGCGAACGGCGGCTCGGCGGATTCGCCGGTCTTCGGCGCCGGGGCGGCCTGGCTCAGGACGATCCGGCGAGCGGCGGTCAGCGCGCCGCGGTGGTAGTTGGTGAGTTCGCCGCCGACGGCGACCACCTCGACGGTGGCGCTGATGCCGGCGCGGCGCAGCGCCTGCTCCACCCGGTAGGCGGTGGACGGGGCGAAACCGTCCGGGCCGGTTTCCACCAGCACCATCCGCTGCGGCACCGGACCGGAGGTCGAGCCGGCCGGGGTGGTCCGCCAGACGCAGGACACCGACCGGATGTCCGGCAGCACCTCCACGACATGGCCGACCGCGTCGGAAATCCCCTCGTCGGGGTCGGGGTCGCTCTCCGCTCCGACGGTGAACCGGTGCCGGGGCAGCCGGGCGGTGTCGTCGACGACGACCCGGTCCAGCAGCGACGACGCGCTGCGCACCGCGTCGATCAGCCGGGCGAGCACCTCGCGTTCACCGGAGGTGATCGGAATCCGGCCGGCGACCAGGCTGCCGGCGAGCAGTTCGACCGCACGGTCGAGTTCGGCGACCGCGAGCAGTTCGCGGGTGTCGGTCAGTGCGTCGTCATCGATCCGGCCCGCACAGGTCAGCAAGAACTCATGCACCTGAATAGGCAGGGCTGCCCGTTCGCTCACGTCCGCCATCCCCCGACTCCTTCCACCAGTTGGCCAGTCTCAGCTGTGTACGAGTGGCGTCGAAGCCGCGGCTCCGGTGCACAGCAGCTCACTGGCCTCGATGGCCGCCCAGTGATAGGGCGGCGGTTCCATCTCCGTGGGGAGCACTTCCACGCACGGGTCGTGCTCGCCGAGGGCGCGCTGCATCCGCTGCAACTCACCGGTCAGGTTCATCCACTCCGCCGAGGCGGAGACCACCAGGACTCGTTTGGCGGGTAGGCCGCTGTCCGAGCGACTCTGCCGCCAGCAGGCACGTACCTCGCCGACGGTCGACCGGCCGCGCAGCACCGCGTCGAACAGCACGGCGCGTGAATCGCCGAGGCTCATCGGGTACGGCGAACTCGCCGTGAAGACGTAGTCCAGCTCGGGCACGTCGTCGATCTCCCGGACCGAACTGAGCAGCCCGGCGTCCGCGCCGTACGGACGCAGCGACACGTCCAGGATGCGGCTTTCCGCCGAGGTGAGTCCGATCCGCTCGCGCAGCAACGTCAACGGCAGAGCCTGGCTGAGCTCGGGAAGGGCACCGGCGGCCAGCCAGTCACGAAACCGCCAGAGTTGCCGATCTGGCAGTCGTCCGGCCAGTCGGAGCAACAACTCGTGGCACGCCGACTCGGCAGCGTCCCCCATCTGATCACCGTCCCTCGGGTGGGTGAACCGAGTCTGCCACGGTGACCAATAGTGTTCATCCTGGTCCCGAAAAGTAGGCCGGGAGTAACCGGGGTCGTTGTCGGATCACTGGCGAACTACCGCTGGTAGATCACGGTTACCCGACCGTGACCTGGCGATTTCCGGCCGACGAGCCGGCCGGCCGGTCGGCTCAGCTGAGTTCGACGATCAGTTCCAGTTCCACCGGGGCACCCAGCGGCAACTCGGCGACCCCGACCGCGGACCGGGCGTGCTGACCCGACTCGCCGAAGACCTCGCGCATCAGGTCGGACGCACCGTTGATCACGCCGGGCTGGCCGGTGAAACCGTCGGCCGAGGCCACGAAACCGACCAGCTTGACCACCCGCAGCACGCTGTCGATGCCGACCAGCACGTGCACGGCGGCCAGCGCGTTCAGCGCGCAGGTCCTGGCCAGCGCCTTGGCCTCGTCCGGGCTGATCTCGGCGCCGACCTTGCCGGTCGCGGCGAGCCGGCCGTCGACGAAGGGCAACTGGCCGGAGGTGTAGACGTGCGAACCCGTCCGCACCGCCGGTACGTAGGCGGCGACCGGGGCGGCTACCGGGGGCAGCGTGATGCCGAGGCCGGCAAGGCGATCGGTCCAGGCCATACCGTCTACCTCGGCCGCTTCAGGTAGGCGACCAACTGCTCGCCGGTCGGGCCGGGCAGCACCGTCACCAGTTCCCAGCCGTCCTCGCCCCAGTTGTCGAGGATCTGCTTGGTGGCGTGGCTCAGCAGCGGGACCGTCGCGTACTCCCACTTCGTCATGGTCTCAGCCTAGTAGGTGAAGCCGATCAACCTCGCACCCCGGCAGGATTCGCCGCGAGCCGCCGGGGAGCGACGGATCGCGGCTACCGTGCAGGGGTGGAGTTCGCCAGGATCGTTCCGGCCGCCCTGGTCGGCATCGGTGGCCTGCTCGGCGTGCTGGTGGCGATGGCGCAGGCGCGGGATCGGCGGCGGGCCAGCAACGGTTCGGTCATCCTGACCGGGTTGACCGTGCTGCTGGCAGTGGTCTGCCTCACCGTGCTGGTGGCCAGCGTACTGCCGGTTCTGGCCGGCTGGGGAGTGGCATTCCTGCTGGCCATGACCATCCTCGCGCTGCTGCACGCACACTGATCGGCGACCGGGACCACCCGGTACGTCGGCGGGTCGGTAGGGCTGCTCCCAGATCCTGGCATTTACGCTGGGGTGGTGACATCACCAGGCCCCCAGACCGCGAACTGGCCGGACGAGCTGGCCAGGGTCCGGTTGCATGTGGTCACCGGCAAGGGTGGCACCGGCAAGACGACCACGGCGGCCGCGTTGGCGCTGTGTCTGGCCACCGGCGGCCGGCGGGTGCTGCTGGTCGAGGTGGAGGGCCGGCAGGGCATCGCACAGGTCTTCGACCGGGCGCCGCTGCCCTACGTCGAGGAGAAGATCGCCGCCGCGCCCCGTGGCGGCGAGGTGTGGGCTCTGGCCGTGGACGCCGAGGCGGCGCTGCTGGAGTACCTGGCGATGTTCTACAACCTCGGCTTCGCCGGCCGGACGCTGCGCAGGATGGGCGCGATCGAGTTCGCCACCACCCTCGCGCCGGGCCTGCGGGACGTGCTGTTCACCGGCAAGATCAAGGAGTGCGTCGGCCGCACCGACGACAAGGGCCGGCACCGCTACGACGCGGTCGTGGTCGACGCGCCGCCGACCGGCCGGATCGTGAAGTTCCTCGACGTCACCAAGGCAATGGTGGATCTGGCCAAGGTGGGTCCGATCCGCGGCCAGAGCGAGGGGGTGGCCCGGCTGCTGCACTCCGGGGACACCGCGGTGCACCTGGTCACCCTGCTGGAAGAGATGCCGGTGCGCGAAACCCTCGACGCGGTCGACGAACTCAACACCGCCGATCTCCGGCCGGGCGCGGTGCTGGTCAACCGGACCTACGAACCCCGGCTGCCGGCCGAGCAGATCGCGTCGGCGGCCAGCGGGCGGCTGGACGCGGCCGAGATCGGCAGCGAACTCGGCTCGGTCGGCCTGGACGTCTCGGCGACCGTCGTGGCGGACCTGATCGCCGAGACGGTGGAGCACGCGGCCAGGGGTGACGCGGCGCTACGCGCGCGAACCCAGCTCGACGAGGCGAACCGGCCCACCCTGACCTTGCCGGAACTGACCGACGGCGTCGACGTGGCCGGGCTGTACGAACTCGCCGAGGCCCTTGGTGAACAGGGAGTTCGATGACCGACCAGAAGCCGACCGGACAGAAAACGACCGCGGGGAAGTCGAACGGCCGGCAGGCCGCGCAGCAGCAGCCGGCCGCGAAGACCACGGGTGAGAAGCGGCTGCCGCCGACGGTGGACATCGACGCGCTGATCGATGATCCGAAGACGCGGGTGATCGTCTGCTGCGGTTCCGGCGGGGTCGGCAAGACGACCACCGCCGCCGCGCTCGGAGTGCGCGCGGCCGAACGCGGCCGGCGCACGATGGTGCTCACCATCGATCCGGCGCGTCGGCTGGCCCAGTCGCTGGGTTTGCGCGAACTGGGCAACCAGCCGCGCGCGGTGCACGCCGACGGGTTCGACCCCAAGGGTGAGCTGTCGGCGATGATGCTGGACATGCGGCGCACCTTCGACGACATGGTGCAGGCGCACGCCGGGCCCGACCGGGCCGAGCAGATCCTGTCGAATCCCTTCTACAAGACCATTTCCACGTCGTTCTCCGGCACCCAGGAGTACATGGCGATGGAGAAGCTCGGCCAGCTCGCCGCGACCGGGAAATGGGACCTGATCGTGGTGGACACCCCGCCGAGCCGTTCCGCGCTGGACTTCCTGGACGCGCCGCAGCGGTTGTCCACGGTGCTGGACGGCCGGATCATCCGGCTACTGTCCGCGCCGGCACGGGCCGGCGGGCTCGGTATCCGCAAGATCGTCGGCGCCGGATTCGGACTGTTCGCCAAGGTGATCTCGGCGATCATCGGCGGTCAGCTGCTCCAGGATGCCTCCACCTTCGTCCAGGCCTTCGACAGCATGTTCGGCGGTTTCCGTGAGCGGGCGAGCCAGACCTACACCCTGTTGCGCTCGCCGGGCACCGCGTTCCTGGTGGTCGCCGCGCCGGAGCCGGACGCGCTGCGCGAGGCCTCCTACTTCGTGGAACGACTGGAGACCGACCAGATGCCGGTGGCCGGGCTGGTGGTCAACCGGACCCATCCGGTGCTCGCCGCGCTGCCGGCGAACAAGGCGCTCTCGGCCGCCGACGAACTCGACCGGGCCAGCCGGCCGCCGCTGGCCTCGGCCATGCTGCGGCTGCACGCCGACCGGGTCGCGGTGGCCAACCGGGAGAAGCGGCTGCTCGCCCGGTTCACCAAGGCCCATCCCTCGGTGGCCGTGGTCGGCGTGTCGGCCCTGCCGGCCGACGTGCACGACCTCGACGGCCTGCGTGAGATCGCGTTGCGGCTGGCCGGGAAATAGCACCGGCCGGCCCCGGTGAACACTACCCGGCTCGGGAGCTGGAACCCCGGGCGGGAATGTCGACCGGAGGTCGACCGGCGCGGGCGCGAGGACGTCGGCGCGTCCCATTTGCGCCAACCCAGTGGGTCAGCCGACCCGGCAGTCCTCTTCCGGATGATGCGCGCGGCGGGCCGCGTCGAGCAGTTCCCGCCAGGAGGACACATCGGGGCGACGCCGCAGCAGAGCCCGTCGTTCACGCTCCGTCATCCCACCCCAGACGCC
>CAJCJE010000784.1 GCA_903970565.1 Candidatus Melainabacteria bacterium
GCCTGGTCCGCTTCTTCAGATCGATCCAGATTAATGTCCATAAAGGACTAATATTGAAATTCCGCGTCGGCGTCGGCGGTATCCTGCGCCATCTGCGCACGTGCGGCGGTGATCACCGAGCGCTACGAACAATACGAAACGGCGAGCGACGGCGATCGGCGCCAGCCACCTGAAAGATGGTCGGCGCCGATCAATCTTGGCAGGAATCAGGGGTTGGCCGGCTGTCAGCCTTCGTAGGAGACGGAGAAGCCGTCACCGGAGGAGTTCGGTGCGGACGGCTGGTAGTAGGTGGTGCCGTTCTGGACGAGGTCGATCGCGTCCGAACTGGTCAGGTTCGGGCTGCCGCCGTTGACCGTGGCACCGGAGAAGGTCGCGGTGGACAGGTCGGCGGGCGTGGCGATGCTGCCGTTGATCTCCGGGGATTCCTCGATGTACTCCACGGAGTCGCCGGGGCCGCTGTAGCTCTGCGTGGTGTTGAACGACTGGCCGGTCGAGTTGTCGGTGAGCGTGATCTCCCAGGTGCTGCCGCTCTGCTGCTGGATCGTCCCGGTGATGGAGTCGCCGGGCGAGACGCTCAGGCTGCTGATCGGCGTCTCGGCGGCCGGCAGGATCTCCCACCAGGCACCGTACTGCGCCTGCCCGTCGACATAGTCCTCTTCGGTTCCGGTCTGGATCAGGTCGGAGTTGCCGTCACCGTCGATGCCGACCCAGTTCGAACCATAGGTGTCGCCGGAGGTCTGCGAGGCGGTCGGGACGTTCCAGGTGACACTCGCGGAGGCGTAGCCGGAACCGGTCTCGACATAGCCGGACCAGTTGCTCGACTGCTGGTCGGCAGGCGACTGGGAAATGATGTGATCAAGCGAATTGCTCACCTTCGCACGGTGTGCCGCCGCACCGTGGTCGGTATGAGCAGTGCTCGCCATTGCCGCCGCCGGAGCGGCCACCAAACCCGCCACGGCTAATACGGTAACTGTGAGCGAGCGCAGGGATGTGTTACTCACCGACCACTCCTTCTCATGGAGGAAGAAAGATTTCGCAACATTGACTACGTGCGTAACGCCGTCCCGACCTGGGCCGATAACTACTGGTGGGGTGACGGAAGTCAGTCTGCATAGACCACCGAACGATGACAAGGCCGGAAACGCGGGGCACGACCAAAGTCGGTTTCCTCCATATGGCGTAGACGGCTACAAAACGGCAGGTCAGATGGCATGAATATTCACATGTTTGCATGTCGTGTGATGACATTAACTCAATGACGTTTAACAGATGCACATAAAGTTCACGTCATTTTTAACGATCGCAAAAAAATTAACTAATCTAGTTTAGCGAAATTCATAATGGGTACCGGACGCCTTTATCGATTATGTGCTTGCTTTTGCAAACATAATATCCGCTCGTCGACAGAAGTATCTGCCCCTCAGACGACGGCGCATAGCCCAGGACAGGAGCACCCAGAAGACAACCACCGCGACAAAACACAGGTCCGCCGCAAAAACCACATCGGCGACGAAACCACGTGTTGCGCGAGCACGGACTGCTACCGCAAGACCCGCTCGCGCGCGAGGAGAGGCCGCCTGTTCAGGCGAGGCCCGGACGAGAAACCCCACCGGTCCCGGCGACGGGCGAGGTTACTTGGCTTCGGCCGGGGCCGGGGCGGGCTCGGCGGCGGCAGCAGGGGTGCTGGCGATGTTCTCCGGGAAGTGGCAGGCCACCCGGTGCCCCGGGGCGAGTTCGGCCAGCGGCGGTTCCTCGGTGCGGCAGATGTCCTTGGCCTTCCAGCACCGCGTGTTGAACCGGCAGGCGGGCGGCGGGTTCAGCGGGCTGGGCACGTCGCCGGTGAGGCGAATCCGGGTGCGCTGGCCGCGCTTGGTCGGGTCCGGGACGGGGACGGCGGACATCAGCGCGACCGTATAGGGGTGCATCGGCTGGGTGTAGATGCCGGCCTGTTCGCCGATCTCGACGATCTTGCCGAGGTACATGACCGCGACCCGGTCGGAGACGTGCCGGACGATGGACAGGTCGTGCGCGATCATGACGTAGGTCAGGTCCAGCTCGTTCTGAA
The DNA here is from genome assembly GCA_903970565.1 of Candidatus Melainabacteria bacterium. Taxonomy (GTDB): domain Bacteria; phylum Actinomycetota; class Actinomycetes; order Mycobacteriales; family Pseudonocardiaceae; genus CAJCJE01. The sequence goes on from CAJCJE010000784.1 coordinate 2,066, forward strand.
GGTCCTCCAGCAGGTTGATCACCTGCGCCTGGATGGACACGTCCAGCGCGGACACCGGCTCGTCGGCGACGATGAGCTTGGGGCGCAGCGCGAGAGTACGGGCGATGCCGATGCGCTGGCGCTGACCGCCGGAGAACTCGTAGGGATAGCGGTTGTAGTGCTCGGGGTTCAGGCCGACCAGCTTGAGCAGGTCCTGCACGGCCCGCTTGACGCCGTGTTCGGTCTGCACCTTCTGCAACCGGAATGGCGCTCCGACGATCGCGCCGACGGTGTGCCGGGGGTTCAGCGAGGAGTACGGGTCCTGGAAGATCATCTGGATGTCCCGGCGCAGCGGACGCATCCTGCTGTTGGACAGGTGGGTGATGTCCTGGCCGTCGAAGTCGATCCGCCCCGCGCTCGGCTCGATCAGGCGGGTCAGCATCCGGCCGGTGGTGGTCTTGCCGCAGCCGGACTCGCCGACCAGGGACAGGGTCTCCCCACGGGCCACCGTGAAGTCCAGGCCGTCGACCGCCTTGACCGCGTCCTTGCCGCGCTGCAACAGGCCCCTGCGCACCGGGAAGTGCTTCTGTAGCCCGGAAACGGTCAGCAGGTCGGTGGCGCCGGACGCCTTGGCGGCCCTGGGTCGGCTCTGCGCGGTAGTCACGATGCGGTCCTTCTTCTTTCCTTCGGCCTCGGCCGGGGTTCGCCCGGCCTTCGGCCACGGTTCAGGACTCCTGGTCCGGCCGACCCACCAAGGCCGGCCGGACCAGGGTTACAGATTCGGCCGGATCTCGTCTTCCCAGACCTGCTGCCGTTGCTGTGCCGAGAGGTGGCAGGCGATCCGGTGACCGCCGCCGACATCGCGGAACTCGGGCCGGTCGGTGGTGCAGGCATGGTCGCCGACCAGGCCCGAGTAGTTGCACCTCGGGCTGAACGGGCAACCGAGGGGCACGTTGATCAAGCTCGGCGGAGTGCCCTTGATCGGCAGCAGCCGCTCGGAGCGGTCCCGGTCCAGCCGGGGCATCGAACCGAGCAGGCCCCAGGTGTAGGGGTGTTCCGGCTGGCCGAAAACCTGCTCGGCGCTGGCGTACTCGGCGGACCGACCGGCGTACATGACCATGATGTCGTCGGCGAGTTCGGCGACGACGCCGAGGTCGTGGGTGATGATGATGACCGCCGAGTTGAACTCCTGTTGCAGGTCCCGGATCAGGTCCAGGATCTGGGCCTGCACGGTGACGTCCAGCGCGGTGGTCGGCTCGTCGGCGATGAGCAGTTCCGGGTCGCAGGACAGCGCCATCGCGATCATCGCGCGCTGGCGCATACCGCCGGAGAACTGGTGCGGGTAGTCGTCCACACGCGACTTCGGCTGCGGGATGCCCACCCTGGCCAGCATGTCGATCGCGTGCGCGCGGGCGGCCTTTTTGGTGACCTTGTGGTGAATCCGGTACGCCTCGACGATCTGGTTGCCGACCGTGTAGAACGGGTGCATCGCCGAGAGCGGGTCCTGGAAGATCATCGCCATCTTCTTGCCGCGCAGCGTACGCACGTGCTCGGCGCTGGCGGTGATGAGTTCCTCGCCGTCCAGCCAGATCTCACCGGAGAGCCTGGCGCTGGTGTTCTTGTGCAGCCCCATGATGGCCAGGCTGGTCACGCTCTTGCCGGAGCCGGACTCGCCGACGATACCCAGCGTCTTGCCGCGTTCCAGCCGATAGGACAGCCCGTCGACGGACTTCACCAGGCCATCGCCGGTGGGGAAGTGCACGCGCAGGTCGCGCAGTTCCAGGAAGGACGTGCTCACCGGGCCGAGGTCTCCGGTGGTGAGCGCCGGTTCGATTCTCACGCTGCTCATCAGTACCGCACCCTCGGATCGACGACCGCGTACAGGATATCCACGATGAGGTTCGCGATGATGATGAAGAAGGCGGCGAGCATCGTGACGCCCATGATCTCCGGCAGGTCGTTGTCCTGGATGGCCAGGAAGGCGAACTGTCCGAGACCGGGTAGGGAGAACGTGGTCTCGGTGAGCACCGCACCGCCGACCAGCAGCCCCAGGTCCAACCCGAAGATGGTCAGAATCGGGGTCAGGGTGGCCCGCAGACCGTGTTTGAGGACCACCTGCCGTTCGATCAGCCCCTTGGCGCGGGCCGTTCTGATGAAGTCCTCGTTCATCGTCTCCAACATGCCGGCTCTGGTTATTCGCGCGTAGAGCGCGGCATAGAGGAAGGCCAGCGTGATCCAGGGTAGGACGAGGTCCTCGAACCACAGCCCCGGATTCTGGGTGAACGGAACGTAGTTACCCGCGCCGGGGAAGATCGGCAGGGTGTCCCGGAACAGGGCGAGTGAGACAAGACCGGTGAAGAAGATCGGTAGTGACACACCGGCCAGCGCGATACTCATCGCGGAGCGGTCGAAGAACGAGCCACGGCGCAGCGCGGAGAGCACCCCGACCGCGACTCCGCCGAACAGCCAGATGATCGCCGCGCCGATCGCCAGCGAGAAGGTGACCGGAATCCGGGCGACCATCTGGGGCCACACCGGTTGGTCGTCGCGGAAGGAGTAGCCGAAGCAGGGCGCCGGACAGTAGGTGTCGTCGTTGCCCGAGTCGTAGTGCGACCCGACGACGATACCTTTCACGAAATCGCCGTACTGCACGAGAATCGGCTTGTTGAAGCCGAGTTTCTTCTCCACGGCAATGACTTCACTGTGGCTGGGGTTGCGGCCGACGTACTGTGCGGCGAGTTCCTCCGGCGTCTGCCCGGCCAACCTCGGCACCACGAAGAAAATGGCGAAGGTCGCCAGGCTGACGACGAGCAGCAGCAGCACGGCGGCAAACAGTCGCCGAATGATGTAAACGATCACAGCGGGCGGCCGGAGCGGCCGGCGGGGTCGCCGCCGGCCGCTGGTGCCTTCACCTGCCTTGGTCTGGGAGGGTTACGACGAAACGCCGATCTCACTGAAGTCGTACATGCCGTACGCCTGAGAGGCGTAGACGTTGGTGAGCCTGGGGTTCCGGTACAACAGGGCCGTCGCGTACACCAGGGGCACGATGGTGGCGTCACCCATGACGAGCTTGTCGACCTGGCCGTAGATCTGGTTGCGCTGGCTCTCGCTGGCGCTGCCGGCCGCCTGGTTGAGCAGCGTGTCCACCTGAGGGTTGTTCTCTTCCTCAAGGTTGCTGTTACCAGAGGACTTGATCGACTGACCGTCCACGATCTGCTGGAGGAAGCCGAAGCCGGTCGGCCAGTCCGACTGCCAGCCCGCCAGCATGATGCCGAGGTCGTGCTGGTGCACGTAGTTCGGCACGCCGGCGAAGTCGCTGTAGTACTCACCGGAGGGGAAGGACTGGATGTCGGTGGTGATGCCGACCTTCTGCAACGATTCCTGCACGGCCTGCGCGGAGTTCATCTCGGTGTCGCGGTCACTTCGGGCCGAGATGTTCACCGAGAAGCCGTTGGGCTTGCCACACAGCGCGAGCTGCTGCTTGGCCTTGGTGTCGTCG
>CAJCJE010000785.1 GCA_903970565.1 Candidatus Melainabacteria bacterium
CCTGCCTGGACATCGTCGGCTCCGGTTCGACCGCCGACGGCACCCTGGTCGACATCTGGGGCTGCAACGGTGGGAGCAACCAGCAGTGGATCGCGCAGAACGGTGAGCTGGTCAACCCGGCCTCCGGCAAGTGTCTCGACGATCCGGCGCTGAGTACGACCAACGGCACCCAGCTGGAGATCTGGGACTGCAACGGCGGCGCCAACCAGCTCTGGACGCTGCCCAGCTGAAGGCTCCTGCCTCGCGCCGGCCGCCGTGACCAACGAGTCACGGCGGCCGGCGATGGCAGCGGGTAACGTCTCGCCCGTTGGTGATCACGCTCGGCGGAGGGACACGGTTTCATGGCAAAGGGCTACTGGGTCAGCGCTTACCGGTCGATCTCGGACCCGGCGAAGCTGGCCGCGTACGGCAAGCTGGCCGGACCGGCGATCACGGTGGGCGGTGGGCGGTTCCTGGCTCGTGGCGGCGCGGTGACCGCGCACGAGGCGGGCATTGCCGAGCGAACCGTGCTGATCGAGTTCGACAGTTACGAAGCGGCCAACGCCACGCACGACAGCGAGGCGTACCAGGCCGCGGTAGCTGCTCTCGACGGCGGCGCCGAACGGGACCTCCGCATCATCGAGGGCGTCGAGTAGACCTTCGCGCAGACGTCGGCCCGCAGCGCAGGTCGGCTAGAAGATCTCGCCCTGCGCGCCGATCGGGATCTCGGCCGAGTCGCTCAGTCGCAGCTTCCGGCGGGCCCGCTCGTAGAAGGTGGTCATGCCCAGCCGCACGACCCGCGCTGCGGCGGGCCGGGCATGGAGGTCGATCCGGTCGCCAGGCTGGACGTAACCCATGACCACGCCGTCCACCTCGACCGCGAGCCGGCCGCTGGTCGGCAGGATGTCCAGCGAGACGTTGTCCTGCACCGACAGCACCACGCCCCGGTTGTACGCGGAGTGCGGCGCGGCCGGGGTGACCAGTAGCGCCTCGACGGACGGGCTGGTGATCGGGCCGCCTGCCGAGAAGCTGTAGGCGGTCGAACCGGTCGGGGTCGCCACGATGACCGCGTCGGCCGCGTAGCTGACGAACGGCTGCCCGGCGACCCGGACCGCGACGATCGCGGTGCCGTCGCCGGGGATGCGCGCCACGGCCACGTCGTTGAACGCCGTGACGGTGCGATTGCCGACCACGGCGTCCACGGCCAGTCGGGGTTCGATGGTGAAGTCGTGGCCGTCGATGGCCGAGAGCGCACTGGGCAGGTCCGGCACGTCGACCTCGGCCAGGAAACCCAGCTTGCCGAGGTTCACGCCGAGCACGGGCGCGCGCTGCCCGTCGGCCAGCCGCATCGCGCGCAGCATGGTGCCGTCGCCACCGAGACTGACCACCAGGTCGGCGCGGCTGCCGAGTTCGGCCGCGGTGACGCCGGTCGCGCTACAGTCCAGCCGGCCGATCTCCTCCTTGATGCCGAGGATCTCGATGCCGCGACCGCTCGCCCAGTCAATGACGGCCGAGACCGCGTCGGCGGAGTCGCGTCGGGGATGCAGAACCAGACCAGCGGAGTGCATGTCAGCCGCCCTTCGTGGCCGAGCAGCCGATTCGTTGACCAGCACCCGACCAGTGTCACACATCCGACCGTCGCCCACGGTGTACGTGTCCGGCCGATCGGTTCACCAGCCCGTGTGCCGTTCGCGGCTTCAGGTGCCGCTGGTCAGCAGTTCCGGAGGCACCGGGGTGCCGAGGCGCGCCAGCAGCGCGGCGAGTTTGCGGTCCAGTTCGACACCGACCTCGGTGATCTCCGGCTGTCCGAAGCTGGCGAACTGGGTACTCGGCTGGTCGACCGCGAGGTGCACGTGGTCGGCCTGCGCCCACAGCAGGGTGCGCAGCGGCGCGTGCAGCATGACCGCCGGATCGTGGCGCAGCATCCGCTCGGCGATGGTGTGGTTGCCCATCAGGTATTCGGTGCCGCGCACCTCGTGGCCGGCATACCGCATCATGGTGCCGATCTCGACGCTGGCGTAGATCAGAAAACCGTGCGGCGCGATACCGTCCACCCAGTCGAGCATGGCGGGCCAGCCGCCGCCGCGCGCCAGGACCTCGCCGAGCTGTTGGGCGGTCACCGTCGGCGCGGCCTGTTCGTAGCGGCTCCGGAAATCGTCGTAGTCGGCGTCGATGTCGATGGTCAGCCGGTTCACCTGGTGCGGAGTCGCGCTCGTCACGAGAACCTCCAGTGTCGTCACGTCGAGTCCCACCCAGGATTGGTTGGAATCTCCAACGAGGCAAGTCCTGATCCGGACGGTCCGCCTTCTGCGGGTCGAGTCACTGTCCAGGATCTAGACGTTGACTAGAATCTAGACAGTGTCTCATCTCGATATGAGCCCATTTCAGGAGGACGACATGACCGTCGCGGCACCACGGATTCGCTTTCACCACGTCAGCCTGTCCGTCGCCGATCTCGCCACTCAGTGCGACTGGTACCGGGCGGCCCTCGGCTTCACCGAGGTGATCGAGCGGTACGAACTGTCGCAACCACCCGTCCACGCCGTCGTTCTCCAGGCCGGCAACGGCGTACGGATCGAGCTGATCGAGCTGATCCAACCGGCCGCGACGCGCGTTGACACGGCTTGACGGGGCGAGAACCGGTAAAGATACTGAACCGGTAAGCGAAGTGAACCGACCTGCCCGGAGGTCCGCGTGCCCGATTCCGTGGTCACCAGGACCGGCGGGACCGATGAGTTCGCGGCGCTGCGGCAGGCCGCGCTGGCGGGTGCCGAACTCGCGCGGGACCTCGCCGTCGACGCCGAGGACAACCGGGCGCTGCCGGCTCGACTCGTCGCCGAACTGACCGGCGCCGGCCTGT
>CAJCJE010000786.1 GCA_903970565.1 Candidatus Melainabacteria bacterium
CCGTGGTGGTCGCGGGCCCCATGGCCCGCGAACTGCCGGCCCGTCGCTTCTACACCACCTCCTCCTGCGGGGTGTGTGGAAAGGCCGCGCTGGACGCGGTCCGGCTGGCGACCCGGTTCCCGCCCGCCTCCGCGCCGTGCCCGGTGACCCCGGAGCTGTTGCTGGGCCTGCCCGACAAGCTGCGCGGACAGCAGCGGGTGTTCGGGACCACGGGCGGGCTGCACGCGGCCGGCCTGTTCCGCTCCGACGGCAGCATGATCGCGGTGCGGGAGGACGTCGGCCGGCACAACGCGGTGGACAAGGTACTCGGCGCGGCGCTGCTGGCCGAGGAGGTGCCGCTGTCGGACTCGGTGCTGATGGTCTCCGGCCGGACCTCGTTCGAACTCGTGCAGAAGGCCGCGATGGCCGGGGTGCCGATCCTCGCGGCCGTGTCCGCGCCGTCCTCGCTGGCGGTGGAACTGGCCGAGGAACAGGGCATCACGCTGATCGGTTTCCTGCGCGGCGACTCGATGAACGTGTACACCGGCGCGGCCCGCGTCAAGACCTGAGCACCGCCAACCGCTCGGTCGACACCTTGTCGAGCACACCTTTCGACCAGGGCCGTCACCCGGTCGAGGTCGGTCGCGTTCCGGACCCGGCTAAGCTCGCCGAGTGCGATTGGTATTCACGTCACTGGCCTCACACGGCCACATGTATCCCCTGCTCCCGTTGGCGATCGCGGCCCGGGACGCCGGCCACGACGTCGTTTTCGCGACGGGGGCGGACTTCCTGCCGACCGCGCGCAAGGCCGGTCTGGAGGCGGTCGCCGCCGGCATCGGTATCCGCGACGCCTTCACCGCCGCGATGGCCGGCAGGGTCGAACAGGGCTGGCAGCTCCCGGAGTCGGAGGTCGCCCCGATCCGGGCGAACGTCTTCGGTGCCGAGCTGCCCAGCCGGTTCGTCGCCGACCTCGGCGAGGTCTTCGAGCGGACGCGGCCCGACCTGGTGGTCTACGAGGCGATGAACCCCGGCGGCGCGTTCGCGGCCCAACTCGCCGGGATTCCGGCCGTCTGCCACGGGTTCGGCCGGGTCGCCACCAGCGAGACGACCGCGGGCATGACCGACAGGCTGGCCGACTACGCCCGCGAGATCGGCGTCGACGGAGCCGACTTCCCCGGTTTCGGCAACCCGTTCCTCGACATCTGCCCGGAATCCGCGCAGGTACCGAAGTTCCTGGAGACCCCGAACCGCCGGCTGCTGCGCCCGGTCGGCTGGAACGAGCCGGGCGACCTGCCGGCCGGCATCGCCGACCGGGATTCCGGCCGTCCGCTGATCTACCTGACCCTGGGCACCGTCATGGGCGACGCCCCGGTCCTGCGCACGGCCGTCGCCGGCCTGTCCGCGCTCGACGCGGACATCCTGGTCGCCACCGGCCCCACGGTCAGCATCGAGGCTCTCGGTGAGGTGCCGTCGAACGTCCGGCTCACGGCCTGGGTTCCGCAGGCGGAGCTGCTCGGGCACCTGGACCTGATCGTGCATCACGGTGGCAGCGGCAGCACCCTGGGGTCGTTCGGTGCCGGGCTGCCGCAACTGCTGCTGCCGCAGGGCGCGGACCAGTTCACCAACGCCGAGGCGGTGCGCGAACTCGGCGTCGGTGACCGGCTGCTCGGCGACGAGGTCACCGCGGAGGCCGTCACCGCCCAGGCCCGCAGGCTGCTCACCGACTCGGGCGTGCAGGCGGCGACCGCCCGGATGGCCGCCGAGGTGGCCGCCATGCCCTCGCCGGCCGAGGTCGCCGAGACGCTGCCCACCCTGGCCGGCCTCACCGCCTGAGCGGTCGATCTGGTGCCGGCGAGGGCGAAACGTCGGTGGGTGTGCCTAGCATCGCCGGCACCAGGTTCAGCAACCGTCAGGAGAAGCCGATGACCACGCTCGCCAACCGGCCGAACAGTGCGCTGTTGGTCATCGACGTGCAGAACGACGTCGTGCGCAACGCCTACGACCGGGACACCGTCGTCGCCACCATCCGCGCCCTCGTCGAGAAGGCGCGGGCCGCCGACGTCGCGGTGGTGTGGGTCCAGCACAACAGCGAGGAGTTGCCGCCGGACACCGAGGGCTGGCGGTACGTGCCCGAACTCCTCCGGCGGGATTCCGAGCCGTTGGTGCAGAAGGCGTACGGGGATTCGTTCGAGGAGACCGAGCTGGAATCGGTGCTCGCCGCGCGCGGCATCGGACGGCTGTTCGTCTCGGGCGCCCAGACCGACGCCTGCATCCGGGCGACCCTGCACGGGGCGATCGGCCGGGGATACGACGCGACGCTGGTCGCCGACGCGCACACCACCGAGGACCTGTCCGCCTACGGTGCGCCGCCACCGGCCGCGGTCATCGCCCACACGAACCTGTACTGGCGCTATCACACGGCTCCCGGCCGGACCGCCGGCACGGTCGACGCCGCCGACCTCGATTTCGCCGTGACCACCAGTTCCTGACCACTGGCGCGCGTGTTGATCAGTCGCGAGTGGACAGAGGCGGCTCGGCCGCGCGAACTCGTCGGCGAGGCGAAGGTGGAGGTGGACCGACCCGGCGCCGCCGCCGCGTCGGTTCACGACCTCCGGACTGCGCGGCTTCCTACCAGGGCAGGGTTCCGTTCCGGTCGAAGTAGCCGCCCGTCGGGCCGTCGGGTTCCACCTGCGCCATCCGGACGATGATCTCGGCGCCCTGTTCGACGGTCTGGACGCCGCTGTTGCCGTTCAGGTCGGTCTTGGTGTATCCGGGCTCGACCGCGTTGATCCGGATGTTCGGGAACGCCTTCGAGTACTGCACGGTGATCATGTTGACCGCGGTCTTGGAGGCCGGATAGGCCACGCCCGGATACACGTAGGCCGGGTTGGTCGCTCCGGTGATGGAGGCCAGGCCGCTGCTGACGTTGACGATCACCGGGGCGGCGGAGCGTTGCAGCAGCGGCAGGAAGGCGTGCAGGACGCGCACCACGCCGAAGACGTTCGTGTCGAACACGTGGCGCATGAGGTCGGCGGTGGTGTCGGCGGCGCCGATCACCTCGTTGTTCTCGGTGCGCTGCTCGATGCCGGCATTGTTGACCAGGACATCCAGTCCGCCGTCGACCTCGATGGTCTTCACCGCCGCCGCGACGGAATCGTCGTCGGTGACGTCGAGGTGGACCAGCCGCGCGCCCAGCTGCTCGGCGGCCCGGCGCCCGCGCTCGGCATCCCTGCTGCCGATGTAGACGGTGTGGCCGGCCGCGAGGAGTCGACGGGCGGTCTCGAAGCCCAGGCCCTTGTTCCCACCGGTGATCAGTGTTGTCGTCATACCCACAGCTTCCGGTTCCGACGGCGCGGGAGCCAGTCGACCGGTCTTCCTGGGACTGCCGGTACCAGGCAGGCCCTCGACCGGGCGGGCACACTGGAGGCATGGCGACGGCGGAGTTCGGCCAAGCGGTGCGCCGCTGGCGCGACCGGGTGGCGCCGGAGACCGCCGGGCTGCCCGTCGGGGGCCGGCGGCGCGCGGCCGGGCTGCGTCGTGAGGAGTTGGCCCTGCTGGCCGGGATCTCCGTCGACTACGTCACCCGGCTGGAACAGGGCCGCGCGGCCAATCCCTCCGCGCAGGTGGTCGAGGCGCTGACCAGGGCACTGCGCCTGTCGCAGACCGAGCGGGCCCACCTGTTCCGGCTGGCCGGGCTGGTGCCGCCGGGGCCGCAGACCGTGCCCGCGTACCTCACCCCGAGCGTCCAGCGGCTGCTGGACAGGCTGACCGGCACCCCCGTCGCGGTCTACGACGCGGCCTGGACCCTGCTGCTGGCCAATCCGCCGTACGCGGCGCTGATGGGTGATCCCTCCGGCTGGCGCGGCCACGAACGCAACGCCGTGTGGCGCAACCTGGTCGGGCCGGGCAGCCGGGTCCGGCACACGCCGACCTCCCGCCGCGCGTTGGAGGCCGCGCAGGTCGCCGAACTGCGTGCGACCGCCGGCAGATACCCGGCCGACCAGTACCTGCGGCGGCTGGTCGCGGAGTTGCGCGCGAGAAGTGCCCGGTTCGCCGAACTGTGGGATTCCGGCGACGTCGGACAGCACCAGGCCGCGCGCAAGACCATCGATCATCCGCAGGTGGGCCCCGTGACGCTGGACTGTGACGTGCTCAGCGTGGCGTCCGGCGACCTCCGGATCATGATCTACACGGCCGAGCCCGGCACCGAGGATGCCGAACGACTCGCGTTACTCACCGTGCTCGGTACACAGACGCTCGTCGGATAGCCACCCGTTCGGGGCGTTCTGCTGAGCGGTCATTAAGAGATCCCCGAGAATTCAACGAGAAACCTCCCACAAGCAACCGAACAGGGCGCCCGGTCGTCTTTGCTGGTGACAGGCAGGGCCGCCACTACACGGGTACTGGTGGCCGAGGGGTACGGGGGCGGTATGAACGAGGACACCGAGGCAGAGGCCGCGGCCAGATCCAGACGGATCAGCCGGCGCAGCCTGCTGATCGGGGCGGGCGGGATCGGCCTGGCCACCGGCGGGTTCGCGGTGGGGACGGCGACCGGCGTAATCAAGCTCAACCCGGTCTGGACGCACACCATCAGTTCCATCGGCCAACTCCCTGCCCCGACCACCAGCACGGACGTGGCAGCGGTGGGCCAGGTGACCACGACGGTGGCCAACGTCTACTCCCGCACCAGGGGCGCCAATCTGAACCTGGTCACCTTCCTGCCCGGTCACCTCGACCCGGCCACGCTGCCGGTCGTCCTACTGTTGCCGGGCACCCCCGGCGATCCCCGGCGAACCGTGCCGGGGCTGTCCGAGGCGCTGGCGACCGAGGCCGCCACCGGTGGCCGCCCGTTCGCGGTGGTCGCCCTGGACGGCGGCGACGGCGGCTGGCACCAGCAACAGCCGGGCGCCGACCCGATGGACGTGCTCGTCGACGAACTGCCGGACTGGCTGGCCGCGCACTCCCTGCGCGGGGTGCCGGTGGCCGTGGCCGGGATCGGGATGGGTGGTTTCGACGCGCTGCTCTACGCGCGACGCCGCAACGAGCGGCACGATCCGGTCACCGCGGTGGCCACCGTCGCACCGGGCCTGGCCACCTCCTGGCCGCAGGTCAGCAGCCGGCACACCTTCCTCAACTCCGCCCAGTGGGAGTCGCTGGACCCGCTGCGGCACATCGGCGACCTCGGCCGCGCCGCCATCGGCGTGTGGTGCGGGGACCGCGATCCGAACCGGGCCGCGATCGAGGAGTTCGTCACGCTGGCCCACCCGCAGGTCGTGGACATCGGCCGGCCGGGGCACAGCGGTACGAACTTCCGCTCGACGCTGGCCGACGTGCTGCGATTCCTGGCCAGGAACCTGCCGGGCAGCGTACGGGGCTGAGCCCGATCTCGGCACCGGTCAGGCTGGGGACGGACGAAGGGCGCCGGCTGCCATTGTCGTGGCAGCCGGCGCCCTGTCGTAGTGCAACCCTGTCGTCGTGCGAAAGAACCGCTCAGGCGGACTTCTCCCGACGTTCGCGCCGCGCCGGCTGACGAGCCACGATGGTCGGGTTGACGTTCTCCCGGACGGTCTGCTCGGTGATGACGACCTTGGCCACGTCGGTGCGGCTCGGGATGTCGTACATCACCGGCAGCAGCACCTCCTCCATGATCGCCCGCAGGCCACGGGCCCCGGTGCCGCGCAGGATGCCCTGATCGGCGATGGCACCCAGCGCGGTGTCAGTGAACTCCAGTTCGACACCGTCCATCGAGAACAGCCGCTGGTACTGCTTGACCAGCGCGTTGCGCGGTTCGGTGAGGATCTGCACCAACGAGGCCTTGTCCAGGTTCGTCACGCTGGCCACCACGGGCAGCCGGCCGATGAACTCCGGGATCAGCCCGAACTTGATCAGGTCTCCTGGCATGGTGTCGGCGAAGAAGTCGGCGTTCTCGTCGTCGGCCTTGGACCGGATCTCCGAGCCGAAGCCGATCCCGCGCTTGCCGACCCGCTCCTGGATGATCTTCTCCAGTCCGGCGAACGCGCCGGCCACGATGAACAGCACGTTCGTCGTGTCGATCTGGATGAACTCCTGGTGCGGGTGCTTGCGACCGCCCTGCGGCGGCACGCTCGCGGTGGTGCCTTCCAGGATCTTCAGCAGGGCCTGCTGAACACCCTCGCCGGAGACATCGCGGGTGATCGACGGGTTCTCGCTCTTGCGGGCGATCTTGTCGACCTCGTCGATGTAGATGATCCCCGTCTCGGCCCGCTTCACGTCGTAGTCGGCGGCCTGGATCAGCTTGAGCAGGATGTTCTCGACGTCCTCACCCACGTACCCGGCCTCGGTCAACGCGGTCGCGTCGGCGATGGCGAAGGGCACGTTGAGCATCTTGGCCAGGGTCTGCGCCAGGTAGGTCTTGCCGCAGCCGGTCGGCCCGAGCATCAGGATGTTGGACTTCGCCAGTTCCACGGTGTCGTCGCGGCCCTCACGGCCCCGGTCACCGGACTGGATGCGCTTGTAGTGGTTGTAAACCGCGACGGCCAGCGTCCGTTTTGCCTCGTCCTGCCCGATCACGTAGGTATCGAGGAACTCGTGGATCTCCGCAGGCTTCGGGAGCTCGTCGAGCTTGACGTCACCGGCCTCAGCGAGTTCTTCCTCGATGATCTCGTTGCAGAGGTCGATGCATTCGTCACAGATGTAGACGCCAGGACCGGCGATGAGCTTCTTGACCTGTTTTTGGCTCTTCCCGCAGAAAGAACACTTCAACAGGTCTCCGCCGTCCCCGATTCGAGCCATGACTGCTGACCTCTGTCCCCTCCGGTACGACGGGCCGAGCGCTCCCGTTGCGCCATCGCTGTCTTCAGGACCCGACCCGCTGAGTGTGCGATCCGTCCGGTTGTGCCGGGCGTTGTACACGGGCCGGTCGTGCGTACTCCATTGACGGTACCCGCCCAACCCCACGAAAAGGGAGCACCGGACTACTCCCAGAACGCCAAGCGAAGGTGAGAGCACCTTCGCCCGGCGTGTCGCGGGTCACTACATGGCCGAAAGCTTGCGGTAGGGCATGATCTCGTCGATTATGCCGTACTCCAGAGCCTCTTCGGCGGTGAGAATCTTGTCCCGCTCAATGTCCTTGCGGATCTGGTCGGCATCCCGGTTGGTGTGCCTGGCGAGCATGACCTCCATCTGCCGCCGAATCCGGTTGATCTCGGCGGCCTGGATCTCCAGGTCGGAGACCTGGCCGTAGGCGCCTTCCATCGACGGCTGGTGGATCAGGATGCGCGCGTTGGGCAGCGCGGCCCGCTTGCCGGCGCTACCGCCGGCCAGCATGACCGCGGCGGCCGAGGCGGCCTGGCCGATGCAGGCGGTCTGGATGTCGGGCCGGACGTACTGCATGGTGTCGTAGATCGCCATCAACGAGGTGAACGAACCACCCGGCGAGTTGATGTACATCGTGATGTCGCGGTCCGGGTCCTGGGCTTCCAACACCAGCAGCTGAGCCATGATGTCGTTGGCGGAGGCGTCATCGATCTGCACACCGCAGAAGATGATCCGCTCCTCGAACAGCTTGTTGTACGGGTTCGATTCCTTCATCCCGTAGGTGCCCTGCTCGATGAACGACGGCAGGATGTACCGGGACTGCGGGAGGCGAAGTTCACTCACGACGAGCTCCTATTTTTCTCAGGCAGTGGATGCTCAGTTGGCAGCCGGCTGCCCGGCGCGCGGGGCGATGTGGTCGACGAAGCCGTAGTCGAGCGCTTCCTCGGCGGTGAACCAGCGGTCCCGGTCGCTGTCCGCGGTGATCTTCTCAAGGGTCTGACCGGTCCGCTCAGCGGTGATCTTGGCCATCTCCTGCTTCCACCGGTTGTAGACCTCGGCCTGGATGGAGATGTCGGAGGCGGTACCACCGACACCGGCCGAGGGTTGGTGCATGAGGATGCGGGCGTGCGGCAGCGCATAGCGCTTGCCGGGGGCGCCCGCGGTCAGCAGGAACTGACCCATCGACGCGGCAAGGCCCATCGCGTAGGTCGAGACATCGGGCTCGATCAACTCCATCGTGTCGAAGATCGCCATGCCGGCGGTCACCGAGCCACCCGGTGAGTTGATGTAGAGGGTGATGTCCTTGTCGCCGTCGTCCGCGGCCAGTAGCAGCAGCTGAGCGGTGATCCGGTTGGCGATCTCGTCATTCACCTCGGAACCGAGCACGATGATGCGCTCGGAGAGCAGCCGCTCGTACACCGAGTCGTTCAGGTTCAGCCCCGCGGTGCTGCCACGCATCAGGGGCAAGTGGTGCTGCGTCACGTCTGCCTGCCTTCTCACCACGACGCTCCGGTTGCTTTCCGGGGCCGCAACGGTTTGTTCTGCTTGCTGTCACCGACACTAACCAAGGCGGGCGTCGCATTCGTCCCCACGACGCCCGCGTTCGCTCAGAGCTTCGAATGTCGTGCACCCGAACGCACCGAGCCCAGGTCGAACGAGTCGATCCCGATCACACACACAGTGTGTGACTGATCACTCGCTGACCGCTTCTTCCGTCGTGTCGGCTTCGACGACGTCACCGGCGACGGCGGTGGGCTCGGCCGATTCCTCCCGCGCCCCGCCGAACATCTCGTCGAGGTCGAGGGCGTTGCCGTCGGCATCGGTGACCTCGGCCTTGCGGACGACGGTGGCCAGTGCCTTGCCGCGCCGCACGTCGGCGAAGATCGCGCCGAGCTGGCCGGACTGCTGGGCCCGCTGCACGTACTCGTCCGGGCTGACGCCGAAGCGCTGGGCCTGGTAGACGATGCGCTCGGTGAGTTCGTTGTCGTTGACGCTGACGTTCTCGGCGTCCGCGATCGAGTCGAGCACCAACTGGGTCTTGACGGCCTTCTCGGCCGCCTCGCGCAGGTCGGTGTCGAACTTCTCCAGCGACTCGCCCTGCTCGGTCAGCCACTCGCCGAACTTGGCCTCGTCGTGGTCGAAGGCGTGGATGGCATCGTGCTTGCGGGAGTCGACCTCGCCCTTGACGATGCTCTCCGGCAGCGGCACCTCGGTCGCGTCCAGCAGCGCGTC
>CAJCJE010000787.1 GCA_903970565.1 Candidatus Melainabacteria bacterium
ACGATGTCGACGGCCCGGTCGGCCAGCTCGATCCGCCCGGTGGCGTGCGCGAGCATGGTCTCGGCCATGCCGCGGATCTCCTCCGGCGTCTCGCCCTTGGCCCGCAGCGCGACCGCGAAACCCGCTATCTGGGCCGGCGTCGCCATTCCGGACATCACCTGGCCCATCGCCCAGGCGGTGTCCTCGGCCGAGCTGTCGACCCCGGCGATCAGCCGAGTGAGCAGTGCCGGCCAGGTGATTGCCGGCCGCGTCCCGGACGTCATGGCTGTTCGGTTGTCTCGGTTGGATCGGTTGTTCTCATCCGGCCGGCCTCGGGTTCGGCTCAGCCGTGCACGACGGGCAGCGGCGCGGCCGGTCGGTCGCCGACGGCGCGACCCGAGCCACGCTGGGCGCGCAGCACCTCGGCAACGGTCTCGGCAGCCGTCAGCGGGTCGAGCGGGTGCACGATGACCGCGTCCGCCAGAGACCAGGTGGCCAGCCAGCGGTCGTCCTTGCGACGCACCGCGACCACGATCGGGGGGCACTTGGTGATCTCGTTCTTCAGCTGCCGGGACAGGCCCATGCCACCGGTCGGCTGTGCCTCGCCGTCCAGAATGGCCAGATCGATCTGGCCGTGGTCGGCCGCGTAGAGCACGTCGGCGATCTTGCCGGTCTCGAAGAAGCTCACCCGGTCCAGATCGGGAGCCGGACGGTTGCCCACCGCGGTGATGATGGCCTCGCGGACCTCGGGCCGATGGCTGAACACGAGAACCTTGAGTGTCTGCTCGCTCATCTGCTGGGCCCTCCGGCGGTGCCTGGGGCCAGGGGCTGGTGCCGGTGACCCACTCCTACGGATGACCTTAGTACGCACGCGCCCCACGGTCGTCGTCGCATCGGGTTGAACCCGGCGTGCCCAGGGTGTGATGGACGCGACCAGGGCAACTGTGGACCCCACGCGGCAGCCACGCCTGCCACAGGCAATAATGCGTCGCGTGACAACGGCAACGCCCTCCATAGGCCAGCGTGTGCACTCGCTGAACCGGCCCAACATGGTCAGCGTCGGTACGATCATCTGGCTCTCGAGTGAACTCATGTTCTTCGCTGGCCTCTTCGCGATGTTCTTCACCGTGAAGGCGCAGAGCACGTCGCCGGTCTGGCCGCCACCGCCGGCCGAGGTCGACCTGAAGTACTCCCTGCCGTTCACCATCGTCCTGGTGCTCTCCTCGATCACCTGCCAGCGCGGCGTGTTCTGGGCCGAGCGCGGTGACGTGTTCCGGATGCGGCGGTGGTACATCATCACCTTCTTCATGGGCCTGATCTTCCTGATCGGGCAGGCGGGCGAGTACTACCAACTCGTCGTCGACCACCACACGACGATCTCGTCGTCGGCCTGGGGCTCGGTGTTCTTCATCGCCACCGGTTTCCACGGTCTGCACGTGCTCGGCGGTCTGGTCGCCTTCGTCTTCCTGCTCATCAGGACCAGGTTGAGCAAGTTCACCCCGGCGCAGGCCACCGCGACTATCGTGGTCTCCTACTACTGGCACTTCGTCGACCTTGTCTGGATCGGCCTTTTCGCCTGTGTCGAAGTGCTCAAGTGACCTCTCCGTGCTGAATTCTCCGTGGCACGGAGGAACGCAACTGCGCACGGACCCGGACTGACAGCAAGGGTTGCCGCTTACATGACCACCAACAACACCGCCGACTCGGACGACGTCGCGGAGGGCGCTGGCATCGACGCTGCCGACGCTGTCTCCGACGCGGTCGCTCCCAGTGCCCGCGCGGTCACCTCGACCCGCCGCTCCCGTCGGACCAAGTTCCGGCGCCGGATGTCCGGACTGCTCGCGCTGGGGATCGCGCTGATCGGTTCCGGCGCCCTCTACAGCGTGCTGAGCCCGAGCCCGCAGACCGCCAACGCGGCCGACGCCACGTCCTCGTACACGCAGGGCGAGCAGATCTTCAACACCACCTGCATCACCTGCCACGGTGCGAACCTTCAGGGCGTCCTCGATCGCGGTCCCTCGCTGGTCGGTGTCGGCTCCGCGGCGGTGTTCTTCCAGGTCTCGACCGGTCGGATGCCGTTGGACAGCCAGAGCGAGCAGGCGGTCAGCAAGCCGACCATGTTCA
This sequence comes from Candidatus Melainabacteria bacterium, assembly GCA_903970565.1. Lineage (GTDB taxonomy): Bacteria > Actinomycetota > Actinomycetes > Mycobacteriales > Pseudonocardiaceae > CAJCJE01. The sequence goes on from CAJCJE010000787.1 coordinate 2,104, forward strand.
GCCCGGAGCAGATCGACGAGCTGGAGGCCTACATCCAGGCGCACGGCGGCGGCCCGGAGAAGCCGACCGCCACCGGCCAGCAGCTGGTCGGCAGCGACCCCGCTCGCGGTGGCCAACTCTTCCGGCTCAACTGCGCCTCCTGTCACGCCTTCACCGGTCAGGGCGGGGCACTCTCCGGCGGTAAGTTCGCGCCGTCGCTACAGGACACCTCGCCGGATGTCATCTACACCGCGATGCTCTCCGGGCCGCAGAACATGCCGAAGTTCTCCGACGGTCAGCTGACCCCGTCGGAGAAGCAGGACATCATCGCTTACATCCAGTCCGTGCAGGGTTCGAACAACAACCCCGGCGGTAACAAGCTGGATGGACTCGGCCCGATCTCCGAGGGCTTCATCGCGTGGACCCTCGGAATTCTGGCGCTGGTTGGTATGACGTTGTGGATTGGAGCGAAGGCATGACGCCCGGCGCGGCACGCCCCCGGCTGAAGCGGGCACAGTCCGGTGTGTGGGGAGGACGGAACCGATGAGCGAGCAGGAGCACACGCAGGATCTGCCGACCGACGAGGAACTCGCCAACATGAGCCGGGAGGACCTGGCCATTCTCGGCGCCAGGCTCGATGGCGTCGAACTGGTCGAGTACCCGGACCCGTGGCCGGTCAAGGGGACCAGGGCGGAGAAGCGCGCCGAGCGAGTCGTCGCCTTCTGGTTCATCCTGGCCGCGATCGGCGCGATCGCCTTCATCGCCGTCTACGGCTGGTGGCCCTGGACCTACCAGAACATCGGCCACCAGTTCCTGTACAACCTCTACACCCCGCTGATCGGCCTGACGCTCGGGATCACCGTGCTCGGCCTCGGCATCGGCGTACTGACCTACGTCAAGAAGTTCGTCCCGCACGAGGTCGCGGTGCAGGAGCGGCACGACGGCCCGTCCTCGGAACTGGACCGGCAGACCGTGCTGGCCGAACTGTCCGACGCCGGCGTGCGCAGCACCATCGCCCGTCGTTCGCTGATCAAGCGCTCCGCCGGTGCCGCCGCTGGTCTGATGGGGCTGGGCCTGGTGATCTTCCCGGTCGGCGGGTTCATCAAGAACCCGTGGAGCAGCGCGCTCGCGCCGCAGGACACCCTCCGGTTCACCGGCTGGTACGAGGCCGACGGCCCCAACAAGGAGAAGGTCTTCATCCGGCGCGACACCGGTGTCCCCACCGAGGTTGCCCTGGTCCGGCCGGGCGACATGGACGCCGGCGGCCTCCAGACGGTCTTCCCGTTCCGGGAGTCCGAGCGCAACGACCCGGAGAAGCTGCTCGCCGCGATGGAGCGGGTGGACAACCCGACCATGCTGATCCGCCTCCGGCCGGAGGACGCCGCGAACGTGATCAAGCGGCAGGGCCAGGAGAACTTCAACTTCGGCGACTACTACGCCTTCAGCAAGATCTGCACGCACCTCGGCTGCCCGGCCTCGCTGTTCGAGGAACAGACCAACCGCGTGCTGTGTCCGTGCCACCAGTCGCAGTTCGACGCGCTGGAGTACTGCAAGCCGGTGTTCGGCCCCGCCGCCCGCGCCCTCCCGCAGTTGGCCATCTCGGTTGACGAAGAGACGGGTTACTTCGTCGCGCTGCACGACTATATTGAGCCTGTCGGACCTGGCTACTGGGAGCGTGGAGCATGAGTTCCATCACCACACCGACAAAGCCGACCAATCTCGTCCTGGACGTTGCCGGCAAGTCGCTCAACGAGGTCGATGACCGGTATCACCCAGCTGCGGGTATCCGCCGCCAGCTGAACAAGGTCTTCCCCACGCACTGGTCCTTCCTGCTCGGTGAGATCGCGCTGTACAGCTTCATCGTGCTGCTGCTCTCCGGCGTGTACCTGTCGCTGTGGTTCGACCCGTCCATGACCGACGTGCAGTACAACGGTCCGTTCAGCGACCTGCGCGGCGTCTACATGTCGCGGGCCTACGCCTCGACCCTGGACATCTCGTTCGTGGTCCGCGGCGGCCTGTTCGTCCGCCAGCTGCACCACTGGGCGGCCCTGCTGTTCATGGCCGCGATGGCCGCGCACATGATCCGGATCTTCTTCACCGGCGCGTTCCGCAAGCCGCGTGAGACGAACTGGGTCATCGGCGTGCTGCTGCTCGTGCTCGGCGGCGCCGAGGGCTTCACCGGCTACGGCCTGCCCGACGACCTGCTCTCCGGTACCGGTGTCCGCGCCGCGCTCTCCGGTGGCATGTTGTCGGTCCCGGTCATCGGCACCTGGTTGCACTGGCTGTTGTTCGGTGGCGAGTTCCCCGGAACAGTCTTCGTACCACGGATGTATGCGATACATATCGTGCTGATACCGGGGATAATCCTGGCCCTGATCGGGGTCCATCTGGGGTTGGTCTGGTATCAGAAGCACACCCAGTTCCCCGGTGTGCGACGAACCGAGAAGAACGTGGTCGGCGTGCGCATCATGCCGGTCTTCGCCCTCAAGGGCGGCGGATTCTTCGCGGTCGTGGTCGGATTCCTCGCGCTGATCGCCGGTCTGTTCCAGATCAACCCGGTGTGGAACTTCGGTCCGTACTCCCCCGCACAGGTCTCCGCCGGTTCCCAGCCGGACTGGTACCTGGCCTGGACGGACGGTCTGCTCCGGTTGTGGCCGGACTGGGAGATCTACTTCGGCCACACCTACATGATCCCGGCCGTGTTCTTCCCGCTGATGGTGTTCGGCCTGGTCATCACGGTGATGATGATGTACCCGTTCATCGAGCGGCGGCTGAGCAAGGACCACGCCAGCCACAACCTGTTGCAGCGCCCTCGGGATGCTCCGGTGCGGACCAGCCTCGGCGCGATGAGCCTGGCGTTCATGCTGGTGTGCACCATTTCCTGTGCCAACGACATCATCGCCGACAAGCTGCACATCTCGCTGAACGCGATGACCTGGGGTGGCCGGATCGGTGTGCTGATTCTGCCGCCGATCATCTACTACGTCACCTACCGGATCTGCGTCGGTTTGCAGCGCGGTGACCGCGAGGTGCTCGATCACGGCATCGAGACGGGCATCATCAAGCGGTTGCCGACCGGTGAGTTCATCGAGGTGCACCAGCCGCTGGGCGGTACCGACTCGCACGGCCACGCCAGGCCGCTGGAGTACCAGGGCGCTCCGGTGCCCAAGAAGATGAACAAGCTCGGGTCCTCCGGTCATCCGCTGCCCGGCAGCCTGTTGCGAGCCGATCCGCGCGAGGAGACCATCGCGCTGGAGCGGGCCCGCGCCCAGCAGCACGCCCAGGAACACGAGTCCGAGACGGCGTCCGAGCGCGACAACCGCGAGTTGCCGGTCGACTGACCCACCGCGTGTTCACAACGGACCGGCCCCCACTTCCGAGGAAGTGGGGGCCGGTTTCGTGCGGTGCGCTGTCAGGGTTCGCTACTGGTTTTCCAGGCCCGCCGTGAAGGTCGACTCGGTGTCCGCGCGGGAGTAGGACCGGAACGCGATGTGCGTCGCGGTGTTCAACACGCCACTGACCCGGCTGATCCGGCCGGGGACCAGATCGGCGATGTCCTCGTGCGCGGCCACCCGGATCACCGCGATCAGGTCGACGTCACCGGCGCAGGAGTAGACCTCGACGACACCGTCGATGTCCGCGATTGCCTGCGCGGCCTCGGTGATGGCGTCGGCATCGACCTGGATCAGCACGAACGCGGTGATCACGCGGACTCCTGGGGTTTGACCGGACCTGGACGAATTCCGGCTGAGCATAACCAGCGCGGCACCGACCCACCCGGCCCGGCGGTCGCGGATCAGTCGGGCAGGGATTCGATCGGCCGGGCCGCCGCGGCCTGCCGGGCCCAGCCCCGCCACCGGCCGGCCGAACCCACCGGCTCGGTCCAGGGCTGGGTGGTCAGCACCAGCCGGGTGCCGTCCTGGTCGAGCCAGCGGTGCAGCAGCGCGATCTCCTCCTGCGGTGCGCCGTGCAGCGGCCCGACGCCGGGCAGCACCGTCTCGGCCGACGCGACGAGCGCGTGCACGATCGGCATCGGTGGCACGCCCGCCCCGGAGATCCCGGCGGAGGCGAGCCGGCCGTGCCGGATCACCGCGAACTCCCACCCGCCCTGCGCCCTCGGCCGGGCCGCGACCAGTTCCGGCAGCGCCGCCAACGCGGCCAGCCGCTGGCCCCGGTCCAGCGCGCGGATCAGGGTGACCATCCGGT
>CAJCJE010000788.1 GCA_903970565.1 Candidatus Melainabacteria bacterium
GGGCGGCCTCGCTGGGCAGCTTGTGCCGGCGCGCGGTACGCGCGATCGACGCCGGCTCCCAGGTCGCCGCCTCCAGCAGGATGTCACTGGTGTCCGCGCGGACCTCGGTACTCGCGCCGCCCATCACGCCGGCCAGGCCGATCGGTCCGCGCTCGTCGCAGACGACCATGTCGTCCGGGTCGAGAGTGCGCTCCACATCGTCCAAAGTGGTTAGTTTCTCGCCAGGTTTCGCCCTGCGCACCACGATGTCGCCCTGCACCCGCGAGGCGTCGTAGGCGTGCAGCGGCTGACCGGTCTCCAGCATCACGTAGTTGGTGATGTCCACCGCGAGCGAGATCGAGCGGATACCGGCCATCATCAGCCGGCGGGTGATCTGCAACGGCGTCGGCGCGGTCGGGTCGACACCCATCACCCGGCGGGCCACGAACCGCGAACAGCCCCCCAGATCCTCGATGCTGACCGGCCAGGCCTCGCCCTCCCCCACCGGGATCTCGAACGCGGCCGGGTCACGGAAACCGACGTTCAGCGCACATGCCAGCTCGCGCGCCAGGCCGCGCACGGAGAAGCAGTAGCCACGGTCCGGGGTGATGGACAGGTCGATCACGGTGTCGACGAGTTCGAGCAGCTCGACCGCGTCCGTGCCGGGGGCCGAGGAACCGCTGGGCAGCACCAGGATGCCGTCGTGGTCCTCGCCAAGACCCAGCTCGCGCACCGAGCAGATCATGCCGTCGCTGACCCGGCCGTAGGTCTTGCGCGCGGTGATGGCGAAATCGCCGGGCAGCACGGCGCCGGGCAACGCGACCACGACGAGGTCGCCCTCGACGAAGTTGCGCGCGCCGCAGACGATGCCGCGCACCGCGTCGGGCACCTCGTCGTCCGCGTCGTCATCGCTGACGACCTGCACCTGGCAGTAGCGGATCGGCTTCTTGAACTCGGTCAGTTCCTCGATCTCGCGCACCCGGCCGACCACGATCGGGCCGGTCACCCGACCCAGCTCGATGATCTCCTCGACCTCGAGGCCAACCTGGATGAACGCATCCGCGAACCGCTGCGCGAGGGGAAGGTCGTCGTCGTAGACCGGCAACTCAAGCCGGTCGGCCAGCCAACTGACGGGAACTCGCATGGCTCAGGCCTCCGTTCCGAACGCGGTGGTGAACCGGACGTCGCCCTCGACCATGTCGCGCATGTCGGGCAGTCCGTTGCGGAACTGTAGGGTGCGCTCGATGCCCATCCCGAAGGCGAACCCGGAGTACACCTCGGGATCGACGCCGCAGGCGCGCAACACGTTCGGGTTGACCATGCCGCAGCCGCCCCATTCCACCCAGCCGGCGCCGCCCTTCTTCGCCTCGAACCAGACGTCGGGTTCGGCGGAGGGCTCGGTGAACGGGAAGAACGACGGGCGCAGCCGGATCTTCGCGTTGGGGCCGAACATGGCGCGGGCAAAGGCATCCAGGGTGCCCTTGAGGTGTGCCATCGTCAGGCCCTTGTCGATGGCGATGCCCTCGACCTGGTGGAAGACCGGGGTGTGGGTGGCATCGAGGTCGTCGGTGCGGAAGGTGCGGCCCGGACACACCACGTACAGCGGCAGGTCGCGGTGCAGCAGCGAGCGGATCTGCACCGGGGAGGTGTGCGTGCGCAGCACCAGCCCGGAGTCCTCGGGGGCGAGGAACATGGTGTCCTGCATACTGCGCGCCGGGTGGTCCTTGCCGAAGTTCAGCGCGTCGAAGTTGAACCACTCGGTTTCCACCTCGGGGCCTTCGGCGACCTCCCAGCCCATGCCGACGAACACGTCGGCGATGCGCTCGCTGATCGTGGTCAGCGGGTGGCGGGCACCGCGCGGAACCCGGTTCCACGGCAGCGTGACGTCGACCGCTTCCTCGGAGAGCACCCGCTTGTCCCGCTCGGCCTGTAGCGAAGCCTTGCGCTGGTCGAAGGCGTCCCTGATGGCGGACTGGGCCTCATTCACCCGGCGACCGGCATCGGCCTTGGCGGCCGGGGGCAGGGCGCCGATCTCGCGGCGGGCCAGTGCGACGGGCGCCTTATCACCGAGGTGCGCCGAGCGCAGCGCAGCGAGCTGATCAAGGTCTGTTGCCTCGGCAAAGGCAGCTTCGGCCTGCTTCACCGCCGCCTGCAAGGTCTCCGACGAGAGTCCCGCGACCTCTTTCGGGTCGTACGGGTCGTTGGCTGCGGACATGTGCTTGAACAACTCCTGGACTTGCGGACAGGTGCTTCGAGACACGAGGATTCACGTTCTACCGAATAGGGCATCCGGCAGACAGAATGATCCTAGGCGATCGACCCTGCTGCCCGCGCCCGCATTCCCGCGCGCTGGCCCCGGGCGCTGGCATAGAGGCAGACGGCGGCGGCCGTGCCGAGGTTCAGGCTTTCCGCAGCGCCGTAGATCGGTACCCGCAGGGCCAGTTCGGCGGCGGCCGAGGTGGCCGGATCGAGGCCGTGCGCCTCGCTGCCGAACAGCCACGCGGTCGGCTCGGCGAGCAGGCCGGTGTCGGCGGCGGCGTCGAGGTCGACGGTGGCGTGCGCGTCGGCCGCGACCAGTCGCAGGCCGGCCCCGGTGCAGGCGGCGAGTACGTCGGGGGTGCTGCGGGAGCGCGCGATCGGCAGGTGGAACAGGCTGCCGGCCGAGGACCGGACGGCCTTGCCGTTGTACGGATCGACCGAGTCACCCGCGAACAGCACCGCATCGGCGCCGGCCGCGTCGGCCACCCGCAGTACGGTGCCGGCATTGCCCGGATCGGTGATGCCGACCAGCACCGCGACCAGTTTCGGCGTCCCGGACAGTGCCTGGGCGAGGTCGCGGTCGAGCAGCGCGCACAGCGCGACGACGCCCTGCGGGGTGACGGTGTCCGACAGCGCGGCGGCGGCCGATTCGGTGACCGGGGAGATCCGGGCGCCGAGTTCCTCGGCCCTGGCCAGCAACTCGGCCAGCCGGTGGCCGGCCCGCTCGGTGACGAACACCTCATGCAGCAGACCCGACCGGCTCTCCGCCAGGCGCACCGCGCATTCCAGCGCGTTGGCGCCCTCGGCGAGGAACCGGCCGGTCTTGTCCCGTTCGGCGCGCCGCGTCAGGCGGCGGGCGGCAGAAACCCGAGGCGTCCGTTCGGTGAAGGGCACGACCTCGGGCTCTGGGGTACCGCTGCGGCTCAAACCGACTCTTTTTCGCTGGATTCCTTCTGACCCGCCAACGGCTTGCCGTTGCTGTTGACCTCCGGCACGCTCTTGGCGGCCAGCTCGACCAGCGCGGCGAACGCGGTCGGGTCGCTCACCGCGAGTTCGGCGAGGATCTTGCGGTCAACCTCGACACCGGCGATCTTGAGGCCCTGGATGAAGCGGTTGTACGTGAGGCCGTTCTCGCGGGCCGCGGCGTTGATACGGGTGATCCACAGCTTGCGGAAATCGCCCTTGCGCGCCCGGCGGTCCCGGTAGGCGTAGGTGAGCGAGTGGAGCATCTGCTCCTTGGCCTTGCGGTACAGCCTCGAACGCTGGCCGCGGTAGCCGCTGGCCTGTTCAAGGGTCGAGCGGCGCTTCTTTTGGGCATTCACTGCCCGCTTGACGCGTGCCACGGTTCCGTCCTGTCGATCTCGAGGGGCGCGGGAGTACTGCCCCGGTGTTCATGGGTGCGGGATCGGGCCGCTGGTCGGCCCGGCAAGAGGCCACTGGTCGGCCCCGGCGAGAGTCAGCGACCGAGTAGCCTGTTGACCCGGCTGACGTCGGCCTTGGCGACATCGGTCGTGCCGCTGAGGCGGCGGGTCATGCTGCTGGGCTTCTTCTCCAGAATGTGGCGCAGGCCGGCCTTCTGGCGCCGCAACTTGCCGGTGCCGGTGACCTTGATGCGCTTGGAAATCCCGCTGTGGGTCTTGTTCTTGGGCATGTCCGTCCTCATCCTTGCCCGACCGCGGTGAGCGCGATCGGGTGCTGTTCGTGGTGCTGGCGTGGTTTGCGCCAGCACCACGAGATCACTCCTCGCCGGTACCGGCCGTTGCCTGTTCGGCAACGGCGGAGGGCGCTTCGGCGTCGTCCGCCGAGCTCGTCTCCGTCTTGGGGCGCGGCTTGAGGTTCTTGTGCGGTGCGAGAACCATGATCATGTTCCGGCCGTCCAGCTTCGGAGCGGCCTCGACAAAACCCAGTTCAGCGACATCTTCGGCCAGCCTCGCCAGCAGGCGGGAGCCGAGCTCGGGCCGGGACTGCTCACGACCACGGAACATGATGGTCACCTTGACCTTGTTCCCGTGATTGAGGAAGCGGGCCACATGGCCCTTCTTCGTCTCGTAGTCGTGTGAGTCGATCTTCGGACGGAGCTTCTGTTCCTTGATGACGGTGAACTGCTGGTTCTTGCGCGACTCGCGTGCTTTCTGCGCGCTCTCGTACTTGAACTTGCCGTAGTCCATGAGCCTGGCCACGGGCGGGCGCGCCAACGGAGCGACCTCGACCAGGTCGAGGTCCGATTCCTGGGCGAGCCGAAGCGCATCGTCGATGCGGACGATGCCAACCTGCTCCCCGTCCGGGCCGACGAGTCGGACCTCGGGAACGCGGATGCGGTCGTTGATACGCGGCTCAGTGCTGGTGTTGTTACGCGAGTCGCTGCGCGGTTCGGGGCTGATGGGGCCTCCTCCATTAGAGGTTGTTTCCTGCGCGACCTACGGCGCACGGAGAGGCCCTGCAACGGCAACAGGCCCCGCCGCCTTCTCAGGCATACGGGGCCAGCTTCCTACCGATCATCCACAGGCGCGCGAGCACCGTGAACACTCCGGAAACCGCTGGTAGCGGCTCCGGGACCGGACCCGGCCATCCTGGGATGGATCGGGTGGGAGCAGGACTCCACTTGCCGCCCCCGCGCAGGCGGAGGCTGGTCGCACGTGGAATGGTAGCAGAGTGTCCGAGTACTCGTCGTCAAGCCCGCTGTCAACACCCGCAACGCCCTCGATCGACCCGGCGGAGTCCGCCGAGGAGGTCGAGATCCGCGACCTCGCCGACGTGCCCAGCGTCGAGGTGATCAGCCGGGCCGCGGTGATGCTGATGTCCGCGGCGGCCGAACGGCTCGGACTGGCCGAGGCCGATCCGGACCACGCGCCGCACCGCGATCTCGACGAGGCCCGTCGGCTGATCACCGGTCTTGCCGGCCTGGTCACGTCGGTCTCGGAATACCTCGGACCGCACGCGGCGCCGATCAGGGACGGGCTACAGGCGCTGCAACGCGCCTTCCGCGAGGCGTCGGTGGTGCCGGACGCGCCGGGCGCCGGCCCCGGTGAGAAGTACACCGGTCCGGTCTACTGATTCCGCTGGTCCGGCCGTTGGTCAGGCAGCGGAGCGGAGCACGTCGGCGGGTTGCGCGAACTCAGCGGGTTCGGCGGGCGGAGGAGGACCGGCCGTTGGCCTGGTTGCCGGTGGGCCTGCCCTGCCGGCGGACCGGACGACGGGAGGGCGTGTCGGGCGGCA
>CAJCJE010000789.1 GCA_903970565.1 Candidatus Melainabacteria bacterium
CCGGCGCCAGCGGCTATCTGACCAAGGAGGCCGATCGCGGCACGATCCTTCAGGCGGTGCGCAGCGCCTGCCACGGCCAGACCGTGCTGGCGCCGGAGGTCCAGAGCCGGTTGCTGACCCTGGCCTCCCGCCCCGGCCGGCCCGCGCCTGCCGCCGATGACGCGGCGGTGCCGCTCACCGGGCGGGAGCGGGAGATCCTGGCACTGATCGGGGAGGGCCTGCGCAACCCGGAGATCGCGGCCCGCCTGGTGATCAGCGAGGCCACGGTGAAGACCCACATCAACAACCTCTTCGCCAAGGCCGGCTTCCACTCCCGCGCGGACGCGGTCCGCCACGCGCTGCGCTCCCTGCCGCGTTGACCCTCCGGTCGCCGTTGCGACCTCGGGCGTGACGCGGCGCTGACGCGGCGTTGACGCGCTCCCCACGGGTTACGTTGGTGATGACGCCCGTCCTGACCAGGGCCGTCCTGACCTGGAAGGAGAACCCGATCCATGTCGACAGCTCAGCTCGACCACTACCAGATGGTGATCAACGGTGCGCGGGTGGACGCTCGCTCCGGTGCCCGGTTCGACACCCTCGACCCGTATGCGCAGCGGCCGTGGGCGAGCGTCCCGGACGCCGACGCGGCCGACGTCGACGCCGCGGTGGCCGCGGCGAAAGCGGCACTGCGCGGCCCGTGGGGCGAGTTGACCGGATTCCAGCGTGCCGCGCTGCTGCGCAGGCTCGGCGACCTCATCGCGCGGGACGCGCAACGGCTGGCGCGGCTGGAAACCCGCGACTCCGGCAAGCTGCTGCGCGAGATGAGCGGCCAGCTCTCCTATATCCCCCAGTGGTTCTACTACTATTCCGGACTGGCCGACAAACTCGAAGGCGCGGCCATTCCCAGTGACAAGCCGAACTTCTTCGCCTACACCCGCCGCGAACCGGTCGGAGTGGTCGCGGCAATCGTGCCGTGGAACTCGCCGCTGCTGCTGTTGACCTGGAAACTGGCGCCCGCGCTCGCGGCCGGCTGCACGGTCGTGGTCAAGCCCAGCGACCACACCCCGGTCACCGCGATCGAACTGGCCGCGCTCGTGGAGGAAGCCGGGTTCCCGCCGGGAGTCCTCAACGTGGTCACCGGATTCGGTCCGGCCACCGGGAAGGCGCTCACCGCACACCCGGACGTGGCCAAGATCGCCTTCACCGGTTCCACCGCGACCGGGATCAGCGTCGCGCACGCGGCGGCCGACCGGCTCGCCGGCGTGCTCCTGGAACTCGGCGGCAAGTCCGCCCAGCTGGTCTTTGCCGATGCCGACCTCGATGCCGCCGCGAACGGCGTGATCGCCGGGGTCTTCGCCGCCTCCGGCCAGACCTGTATGGCCGGCGCCCGCCTGCTGGTGCACCGCTCGATCCACGACGAACTCGTCGCCAAGGTGGTTGCCCGCGCGGAGAGCATCACGCTCGGCGACCCGGCCGAGCCGGCCACCGAGATGGGCCCGCTGGCCAACGCGCCGCAGTTCGAGAAGGTCAGCGCCATGCTCGCCACCGCGCTCGCAGACGGTGCCACGGTGGCGACCGGCGGCGGTCCCGATCCCGAGCTGGGCGGTTTCTTCGTCCGGCCGACCGTGCTCACCGGGGTCACGCCGAGCACCGAGATCGTCTGCGAGGAGGTGTTCGGCCCGGTGCTGGCCGTGCTGCCCTTCGATACCGAGGAGGAGGCGATCGAGCTGGCCAACTCCACCCGCTACGGCCTGGCCGGCGCGGTGTGGACGAAGGACATCCACCGGGGGCACCGCGTCGCGCACCAACTGCGCGCCGGCACCGTGTGGATCAACGCCTATCGGACGGTCGGCCCCAACGTGCCCTTCGGCGGCTACAACCACAGCGGTCTCGGCCGGGAGAACGGTATCGAGGCGGTCTACGAGTACACCGAGACCAAGTCGATCTGGGTCGAACTCACCGGCGCGACCCGCGACCCGTTCACCATCGGCTGATCCGGGCCGATGTGTCGGGCAAAGGGGTTTGACAAGCGGATCGAACGTATGTTCGAATATGGGTGGTGGGCCTGACGGGGGAAGCGTCAGGCCCACCACCCTGGGTGTTGCCGCGATGTGGACCTACGGCCCGCATCGCGGCGGTCAGATATGCCGTAGCCGCCTGTCCAGGAGCGCCGCGTTCGGCGGGGTGGTAGCAGGCATGATCCGGTAGTCGGTCAGTGCCGATTGGACGGCGCTCAGCACGGTGTGCCGTTGGCCCGCGAACACCTGAACCGGCACCGCATATCCGTTGCCGGCGAGGTAGGCAAGGTCCGGGTCACCGTGGCGCCACCCATCTCCGTGTGCCTGGCACCACGGTAATCCGGTCGTGTCCACCTGGTGGGAGGCGGAATAGCCGCGTCGAGGGGTCGTTGAGGTGACCAGAAGGGCTGGTCGGGAGATGCGGAAAGAGGCGCGGTCATGAGCACGAGTGTTGGCGAGGTAACCAGCGCGGCATATCGGGAGCAGTTCGCCGAGGCCTGGCGGGAGTGGAAGCAGGCGCGCGAGGGTGAACTGGCCAGCAGTCATGGCTGGTTGGCGCTGGTGTCACTGGACTGGCTGTCGGAAACCCCGCGCAGCTACTCGGACCTGCCCGGTCTGTGGTGGCAGGACTCGGACGCGGCCTACCTCGATCCG
>CAJCJE010000790.1 GCA_903970565.1 Candidatus Melainabacteria bacterium
CACCCGCCGGCTGCTGCGTGCCGTCGCGGAGGCCACCGACGGCACGCCGATCACGCACGCGGTCAACACTCATCTGCACGGCGATCACACCCACGGCAACAGCCTGCTGCCCGATTCGGTGCCGATCATCGCGCACGAGGCCACCCGGACGGGGCTGATCGCCGATCAGATCATCGACGGCTGCCCGCCGTTCTGGGAGCCGGTGCCGGACTGGGGCAACGTCGCGCGCAGGCTGCCCACCGTCACCACCCGCGACGCGCTCACCGTGTACGCCGGCGACCGCCGGATCGAGCTGCGACATCCCGGCTACACCGCGCACACGCCCGGCGATCTGGTTGCCTGGTTACCGCAGGAGCGGGTGCTGTTCGTCGGTGACCTGCTGTTTCATCAGGGCACCCCGCTGGTGTTCATGGGTTCGGCGCAGGGCGCGCGGCGCGCGCTGGACTGGATCGCGGAGTTCGAACCGGCCTGGGTGGTCCCCGGCCACGGCCCGCTGATCGACGCGGCGAGCCTTCCGGCCGTGCTGGCCACCCACGAGCGGTACTACCAGCTCGTACTCGCCGCCGCCCGCGACGGCCTCGCCGACGGACTCGACCCGCTCGGCGCGGCCAACCGCTGTGAGCTGGGCGAGCTGGCGCAGCTGCCGGACGCGGAGCGGCTGGTGCTGAACCTGCACCGCGCGTACACCGAACTCGGCGGACGGGCGTTCGACATCATCGCGGCCCTCGCCGACGCGGTGACCTTCAACGGCGGCCCGATGCGCACTCGCGTCTAGCCGGCTCGGCCGGGCAGCAGCTCCGCGAAGGACACCACGTCCTGGTAGGGATCGGTGACCGGGGTGCGCGGGAGGTTGCGGACCAGGGTCGCGAACTCCTCGGCGGCCCGGTCGATCCGCCTGGCCAGACCGGCGGTGTCGCCGCCGCGCGCGCCGAAGTCCGTGGACGCCGCGTAGACGCCGGTCGGCACCACCAGCGCACGCAGGTAGCTCAGCAGCGGGCGCAGCGCATGATCGAGCGCGAGCGAATGCCGCTCGGTGCCGCCGGTCGCGCCGATCAGCACCGGCAGGCCCACGATGGCACCGGCATCCAGCACGTCGAAGAACGCCTTGAACAGCGCGCTGTAGGAGGCGGTGCAGATCGGCGTCACCGCGATCAGCCCGTCCGCCCCGGTGACCTGCTCGATGGCCCGCTTCAGCGGGGCGTTCGGGAAACCGGTGAGCAGGTTGTCGACCAGGGCGTGCGCCAGTTCGCGCAGTTCGATCACCTCGACCGCCACGGCCACCCCGGCCGCGTCGAGCCGCCGCCGGGTCGCGGCGGCCAGCTCGTCGGCGAGTACTCGGGTGGACGAGGGGTTCGACACGCCGGCCGTCACCACGACGATCCGCGTCGGTTCGGTCCTCATGAGGTCACCAGCTCCCCGGTGTCATCGGTCAGTTCGTTCGGGTCAACGGCCATCGCGGCCTCTTTGGCCGCCCTGAGGCTGGCGTGCGTCGGCGCGGCCGGCACCTCGGCCGCCCGGCGCGCGGCGAATTCGCTGCGCAGTACCGGAATCACCTGTTCGCCGAGCAGGTCGAGCTGTTCCAGCACCGTCTTCAGCGGCAGGCCGGCGTGGTCGGTCAGGAACAGCTGGCGCTGGTAGTCGCCGAAGTGCTCGCGGAAGGTCAGCGTGCGGTCGATCACCTGCTGCGGGCTGCCGACCGTCAGCGGGGTCTGGGCCATGAAATCCTCCAGCGACGGCCCGTGCCCGTACACCGGCGCGTTGTCGAAGTAGGGCCGGAACTCCCGGACGGCGTCCTGCGAGTTCGGCCGGATGAACACCTGTCCGCCCAGACCGACGATGGCCTGCTCGGCCGTGCCGTGACCGTAGTGCTCGTAGCGCCGCCGGTAGAGGTCGATCAGCCGGCGGAAGTGGTCGGTCGGCCAGAAGATGTGGTTGGCGAAGAAACCGTCCCCGTAGTACGCGGCCTGCTCGGCGATCTCCGGACTGCGGATGGAACCGTGCCAGACGAACGGCGGCACACCGTCCAGGGGCCGGGGCGTGGAGGTGAAACCCTGCAACGGCGTGCGGAACCGGCCCTGCCAGTCCACCACGTCCTCGCGCCACAACCGGTGCAGCAGCGCGTAGTTCTCCACGGCCAGCGGAATGCCCTGCCGAATGTCCTGGCCGAACCAGGGATACACCGGTCCGGTGTTGCCGCGTCCCATCATCAGGTCGACCCGTCCGTCCGCGAGGTGTTGCAGCATCGCGAAGTCCTCGGCGATCTTCACCGGGTCGTTCGTGGTGATCAGCGTGGTCGAGGTGGACAGGATGAGCCGTTCGGTCCGCGCGGCGATGTAGCCGAGCATCGTGGTCGGCGAGGACGGCACGAAGGGCGGGTTGTGGTGCTCGCCGGTGGCGAAGACGTCCAGCCCGACCTCCTCGGCCTTGCGCGCGATCGTCACCATCGCCTTGATGCGCTCGTGCTCGGTCGGCTCGCGGCCCGTCGTGGGGTCGGGCGTCACGTCGCCGACGGAGAAGATTCCGAACTGCATGGCCATTACCTCCTGGCAAAAATGGTCACTGATTTTGACCATCTCGTTGCCCGTACAACTACCTTGTCCAACAGGCTATTCCAGGAGGTGTACCCCAATGTGACCAGTACCGCACCGCGGGGTTCCCCACTCCGCTCCACATCTTGACCGGCAGCGTGCACCCAATTACGATCCGATCCGGTACGGAATTTAATTGACCGGGGCGCGTGGCTCGGCGGATGGAGATCCCATGCAGGTAAAGGACTTCGATCATCTGGTGCTCAACGTGAGCGATGTCGAGCGCTCGCTGGCGTTCTACTGCGGCCCACTCGGACTCGAACCCGTCCGGGTCGAGCAGTGGCGAGCCGGCGAGGTCGGGTTCCCGTCGGTGCGGGTCACCTCCTCGACCATCATCGACCTGACCAGCCGGCCGCGTGGCGAGTCCAATGTGGACCACATCTGTCTGGTGGTCGAACCGCTGGACTGGCAGGAGGTCATCGACTCCGGCGTGTTCACCGTGGTGGAGGGCCCGGTGGGCCGGTTCGGCGCCCGAGGCGACGCGGAGTCGATCTACGTGCGCGACCCGGACGGCAACACCGTCGAACTGCGCTGGTATCCGCAGGATCGGGACCGGTGAACGCGACGGCCGCCGGCCGGCCGCGCGATCCCGCGATCGACGCGGCCGTACTCGCGGCGACGCTGACCGTGCTGGGCGAGCACGGCTACGCCGGTCTGGCCATCGAAACCGTTGCCGCCCGCGCCGGTACCAGCAAGGCCGCGATCCGCCGCCGCTGGCCGGCCCGGCAGCGGCTGATCATCGACGCGCTGGCATCGACGCTGGTCACGACGCCGGTGCCGGACAACGGCTGCACCCGCTGCGACCTGACGGACACCGCTCGACTGCTCGCCGCCGCGTTCCACGACCGGCTCCCCGGTGGCGTGCTCGCCCCGCTGATCGCCGACTGCGCGGACGATTCCGAACTGCACCAGCATCTGATGGACGCGCTGGTCACCCCGAGCCGGCAGGCGGCCACCGTCGCCGTCGACCGCGCGAAGCACCGGGGCGACCTGCGCGCGGATGTCGAGCCGGCGCTGCTGGTCGACCTGCTCGCCTCGGTGGTCTACCAGCGGGCCCTGTTCGGCGACGCCCCGATCGACGAGCACACCGTCGGCCCGCTGGTGGACGTGCTGCTGCGCGGGGTCGCCGTCGACTTCGACGTGCTCGTGCGGATCAGCGCGAGCGGCATCTGCCACACCGACCTGCAC
>CAJCJE010000791.1 GCA_903970565.1 Candidatus Melainabacteria bacterium
CGACCATCGCCGCGATCACCGGGTTCTGCATCGGCGGCGGCTGCGAGATCGCGCTGGCCTGCGACCTGCGGATCGCCACCGAGGACGCCCGCTTCGGCATCACCCCGGCGAATCTCGGCATCGTCTACAGCCTGACCTCGACCAAACATCTGGTGGACGCGGTCGGGCCGGCCTGGGCCAAGCAGATCCTCTACACCGCGCAGCACCTCGACGCGCCGACCGCGCTGCGAATCGGCCTGGTCAACGAGCTGGTCCCGACCGCCGACCTGCCGGCCAGGGTTGCCGAACTGGCCGGGCGGATCGCCTCCCGCGCCCCGGTCAGCGTGCGGGGTGCCAAACAGATCGTCGGCCGGATCATCGAGGGCCAGGTCGCCGAGGACGAGGCCGTGCAGGCGCTCTACGACGAGGCGGTGCTCAGCGCCGAGTACGCCGAGGGACTACAGGCCTTCCTCGCCAAACGACAGCCGAAGTTCTGATCCTCGACCGTCCCGAGGAGCAACCTGCTCGCCCGGTGGAGGGACCTCCTCGCCCCGGCGGAGGAACCGGGTCACCTTGCCGACCCCGAGGCTTGCGGTCGTGGGCGGCGGAGTGTCGGTGGGTGGACGTAGGCTGGTCGGCAACAGACCCGTGCCGAGTCGTTGTCCAAGGCAGGGGTGTGCCCTCGTGTGCCCGTTTGGTCTGCTTCGCCCGTGTTCTTGGCGCTGGTTGACCGACGCCGTTGCACGTAGTCCTGCTCTCCACCGTTCTAGGGGGATCTGACCCTTGTCTGGACCGCTTTCCGGCCTGTTGCGGGCCGTGCTGCCCGCCGGCGGCCTGCACTCCGTCGTCGAGCAGGCCGGTACCGGCCTGCTCCAGTTGGAAGGGCCGCCGGCCGCTCGCCCGCTGGTGGTCGCCGCACTCGCCGCACCCGTCGAGTTCGGGGGCGCGGACCGGCCGGTCCTGGTGGTCACCGCGACCGGGCGGGAGACCGAGGAACTGGCCACCGTCCTCGGTGACCTGCTCGAACCCGGCCAGGTCGAGCCCTTCCCGTCCTGGGAGACGCTGCCGCACGAGCGCCTCTCGCCCCGCGCGGACACCGTCGGCCAGCGGCTGGCCGTGCTGCGCAGGCTCGCGCACCCCGAGGAGCATCCGGCCGGGCCGCTGCGGGTGGTGGTGGCCACCGTGCGCAGCCTCATCCAGCCGATGGCGCCCGGTCTCGGCGAACTGGCCCCGGTCGCCCTGAAGGTCGGCGCCGAGCAGGATTTCGGCGCGCTGGTCGAGCGACTGGCCGAACTGGCCTACGCGCGGGTGGACATGGTGGAGAAGCGCGGCGAGTTCGCCGTGCGCGGCGGCATCCTGGACCTGTTCCCGCCGACGGCCGAGCATCCGGTCCGGGTCGAGTTCTGGGGCGACGAGGTCAGCGAGATCAGGCCCTTCTCCGTGGCCGACCAGCGCTCGCTGCCCGGCGAGATCACCGAACTCACCGCGCCGCCGTGCCGGGAACTGCTGCTCACCGACGCCGTCCGCGCGCGGGCCGCGGAATTGGCGCAGGCGCATCGCAATGACGCGCACGTGATCGAGTTGCTGGAGAAACTTGCCGAGGGAATTCCCAGTGAGGGGATGGAGGCGCTGATTCCGGCGCTGTGTTCCGGCGAAATGCAATTGCTCACCGATGTGGTACCGGCCGGTACCCATGTGCTGCTCGCCGATCCGGAAAAGATTCGGGCCCGCGCGCACGACCTGGTCCGCACCGGACAGGAATTCCTGGAAGCCTCCTGGATGGCCGCGGCCGGCGGCGGGAAGGCGCCGATCGATCTCGGTGCCTCGGCCTACTGGGAAATCGGTGACGTGGCCGCGCGGGCTCGCGACCGCGACCATTCCTGGTGGACGCTGTCGCAGTTGACCGCCGAGGGCGATGACGTGCTGAGACTGGCGCTGCGGCCGGTCGAGGCGTATCGCGGGGAGCTGCCGCGCGCCTTCGCCGACCTGCGCGCGCAGGTGGCCAGCGGCGGCACGGCCGTGCTGGTCGTGCCCGGCGCCGGTACCGCGCAGCGGGCCACCGAGCAGTTGCGCGAGGCCGACATCGCCGCGGTACTCGTCGAAAGCCTCACCGAGCCGCCGGCGACCGGCAGGGTCACGGTGGTGCGCGGCCGGTTGGAGGACGGCTTCGCCGCGCCGGACATCGGCTACGTGGTGCTCACCGAGACCGACCTGACCGGCGGCCGGGGCGGTACATCCACAAAGGACATGCGCAGGAGTATGCCCTCGCGGCGGCGCAACGCGGTCGACCCGCTGGCGCTGAAGACCGGCGACTACGTCGTGCACGAGCAGCACGGCATCGGCCGGTACGTGGACATGGTGCAGCGCACGGTGGCCGGTGCGACCCGCGAGTACCTGGTGCTGGAGTACGCGGCGAGCAAGCGCGGCCAGCCCGGTGACCGGCTGTTCGTGCCGACCGACCAGCTCGACGAGGTGTCCCGCTACGTCGGCGGGGAACTGCCCACGCTCAACCGGCTCGGCGGCTCGGACTGGAAGAACACCAAGGCGAAGGCGAAGAAGGCGGTCAAGCAGATCGCCGCCGAACTCGTCCAGCTCTACGCGGCCCGGCAGGCCGCGCCCGGCCACGCCTTCGGTCCGGACACGCCGTGGCAGGCCGAGCTGGAGGACGCCTTCCCGTTCGTCGAGACGCCCGACCAGATGGGCGCGATCGACGAGGTCAAGGCGGACATGCAGAAGCCGGTCCCGATGGACCGGGTGGTCTGCGGCGACGTCGGCTACGGCAAGACCGAGATCGCGGTACGCGCCGCGTTCAAGGCCGTGCAGGACGGCAAGCAGGTCGTCGTGCTGGTGCCGACCACGCTGCTGGCCCAGCAGCACCTCAACACCTTCAGCGAGCGGATGCACTCCTTCCCGGTGAACATCAAGGGCCTGTCCCGGTTCACCCACGGCCTGGAGTCCGAGCAGATCATCGAGGGCCTGGCCGAAGGCACCGTGGACATCGTGATCGGCACCCACCGGCTGCTCCAGGCCGGCATCCGGTGGAAGGACCTCGGCCTGGTCATCGTCGACGAGGAGCAGCGCTTCGGCGTCGAGCACAAGGAGCACATCAAGGCGCTGCGCACCCATGTCGACGTGCTGACCATGTCCGCGACGCCGATTCCGCGCACCCTGGAGATGAGCCTGGCCGGCATCCGGGAGATGTCCACCATCCTCACCCCGCCGGAGGAACGGCACCCGATCCTGACCTACGTCGGCAGCTACGACGACAAACAGGTCGGCGCCGCGATCCGCCGCGAGCTGTTGCGCGACGGCCAGGTCTTCTACGTGCACAACCGGGTGTCCAGTATCGAGAAGGCCGCCAAGCGGCTGCGCGAACTCGTGCCGGAGGCGCGGGTGGTGACCGCGCACGGGCAGATGAACGAGGACCGGCTGGAAAAGCTGATCCAGGGCTTCTGGGAGGGCGAACACGACGTCCTGGTGTGCACCACGATCATCGAGACCGGCCTGGACATCTCCAACGCGAACACCCTCATCGTCGAGCGCGGTGACCTGCTCGGTCTCGCCCAGCTGCACCAGCTGCGCGGCCGAGTCGGCCGAGGCCGGGAACGCGGCTACGCCTACTTCCTGTACCCGCCGGAGACGCCGCTGACCGAGACCGCGCACGACCGGCTGGCCACCATCGCGCAGAACACCGAACTGGGCGCGGGTATGGCCGTGGCCATGAAGGATCTGGAGATCCGGGGCGCCGGCAACATCCTCGGCGCCGAGCAGTCCGGGCACATCGCGGGCGTCGGCTTCGACCTCTACCTGCGGCTGGTCGGCGAGGCCGTGGAGGCCTTCCGTACCCATGCCGGCGCGGACGGGGCCGAGGACGCCGAGGACCTCGCCGACGTCCGGGTCGATCTGCCGGTCGACGCGCACATCCCGCACGACTACGTGCCGGGGGAGCGGCTGCGGCTGGAGGCCTACCGCAAGATCGCCGCCGCCTCGGACGCCGACGCGACGGGAAAGGTCCGGGAGGAACTGGTGGACCGCTACGGCCCGCTGCCCACCCCGGTGGAGAACCTGCTGGCCGTCGCGGCGTTCCGCCAGGTCTGCCGCGAACACGGGGTCACCGAGGTCGCCGCGCAGGGCGCCAGCATCCGGTTCGCCCCGCTGCCGCTGCGCGACTCCCAGCTGGTGCGGTTGAAGCGGTTGTATCCCAAGGCTTTGTACAAGGCGACCGCGAACACCGTCGCGGTGCCGAGGCCGACCGAGGGCGGCGCCGGCGGCCGGATCGGCGCCCCGGCGCTGCGCGACCAGGAATTGCTGAACTGGTGCGTGCAGTTGTTGCAATCGCTTGCGGGGTCGCCGGCGCTGGTCAGCTGAGGGAAAAGGGGCCGATTCGCGACGGTGAGCCGGGCGATTCCACCGGGCGAGGCGAGTGATTCTCGTTCGGTATTTCGGATTGCGACCGGCACGGCACGTCGTCTCAGTACTAAATGCCTAGTTACTAGTTAACTCACATGGACGACAGCATCCGCACGTTTGGCGGCGGGTTGTCACGCTGAGTGCCGCTAGTATCCGGTTTGTTATTATCTCGTAATTACCTTCCGTGTGGAAGCTTGCTCCATTAGGGTGGCGTGGTAGTCGTCTGGGTGGACCTTCCTGTTTAGTGCTCCGGAGGCCCACTAAGGTCGGGACCAACTCGTGCAATCACCTGAGGAGTGAGTGGTGGTCGACCGTCTGGAGCGGGCGTGGAAGTCGCCGTGGTCGGCCGTCGAGAGCCCTGTTGGCTACGGGAGCTGAGGGAGTGGGCAACGGACCTGCCGGCGGAGGCGCCGCGGGGCCGGTAGCGATGACCGACTCATGGGAAGGACCGCCGTCTCCGGAGAACCCGGAGCTGGCTGCCGCCTGTGCCGCGCTCGGTGAGCGCTGGGCACAGGCGGTGTATCGGACTGCCTATTCGCCGGTACCGGGCGCGGAACTCGTGCCGATGTTCGAGTCGTTCGTCGTCCGGCTCGTCGATGCCCTGATCGGCGTCCCGTTCTCGGTGCTGCCGGCCGAGCAGGTCGGCGCCGCGGTCGTCGAGGCCCGGTTCACCGGCTCGACCAGTTTGCGAGCCAGCGTCGACGCGCTGACCAGGCCGCTGCTGCGGATCGGCGCGCTGGCCGGGATCACCGACTCCTCGGCGAAGGTC
>CAJCJE010000792.1 GCA_903970565.1 Candidatus Melainabacteria bacterium
AAGGCATAGGTGGGCAGGTCCGCCCGGCGGGTCTCGGCCAGTCCGAGCGCGGCGGTCCAGTCGACCGATACGCCACGGGTGTGCACGGTGGCCAGCGTCAGCGCCAGCGCGGTGTGCTCGTCGCGGTCCCGGCGCAGGGTCGGGGTGATCAGCACCTCGTCGGTGTCGGCGACCGCACCGATCATGGCGGAGAGCACCGCGTCCGGGCCGACCTCGACGAAGCAGTTGACGCCCTGGGCTTGCAGCTGCCGGACTCCGTCGGCGAACCGGACGGACTCCCGCACGTGCCGCACCCAGTAGTCGGCGGAGCACAGCTGGTCGGTGGTGGCCAGTTCACCGGTCAGGTTCGACACCACCGGCAGCGTCGGCGGCCGGTAGGTCACCGATCGGGCGACGTCGGCGAACTCGGCCAGCATCGGTTCCATCAACGGCGAGTGGAAGGCGTGGCTGACGCGCAGGCGCTGGACCTTGCGACCCCGGTCGCGCACCTGGTCGGCGACGGCCGTCACCGCGTCCTCGGCGCCGGAGACCACCAGCGCGCGCGGTCCGTTGCTGGCGGCGATACTCACCCGCTCGTCGAGCAGCGGTCGGATCTCCGCCTCGTCGGCCTGCACCGCGAACATCGCCCCACCGGCCGGCAACCGCTGCATCAGGCTGCCGCGCGCGGCCACCAGCGCGGCGGCGTCGGCCAGGTCGAGCACCCCGGCGACGTGGACGGCGGTCAGCTCGCCGATCGAGTGGCCGCAGACGAAGTCGGGCCGCACGCCCCAGTGGGCCAGCAGCCGGGTCAGCGCGACCTC
This sequence comes from Candidatus Melainabacteria bacterium, assembly GCA_903970565.1. Taxonomy (GTDB): domain Bacteria; phylum Actinomycetota; class Actinomycetes; order Mycobacteriales; family Pseudonocardiaceae; genus CAJCJE01. Next base: position 801 of record CAJCJE010000792.1, read on the forward strand.
GACCGCGAACAGGCCGGCCTGGGTGTACCGGGTCTGGTCGAGCAGGTCGGCGTCGGCCCAGATCACCTCGCGCAGCGGCCGGTCCAGATGGCGGTCGAGTTCCGCGCACGCCTCGTCGAACGCCTCGGCGAAGACCGGGTACGCGGCGTACAGCTCGGCTCCCATGCCCAGGCGCTGGGCGCCCTGGCCGGAGAAGACGAAGGCGGTCACCCGGTTGTCCGCCTCACCGGTGATCACCCGAGCGTTGGTCGTCTGCTCGGCGATGGCGCGCAGGCCGGTGCGCAGGTCCTCCCGGCTGGTGCCGAGCACGGCGGCGCGGTGTTCGAAGGAGTTGCGGCCGGTGGCCAGCGACCGGGCCAGTTCGGCCGGCTGCGGCGCGTCCGGTCCCTCCAGCAGCGCGGCGAGCCGTTGGGCGTTGGCGCGCAACGCTTCCTCGGTCCGGCCGGAGACCACGGTGACCAGCACCGCCGACACACCGGACTCGGCCACGGCATCGGTTACGTCGTCGGTTACGTCGTCGACGGGTTCGACCGCTTCGATGATCACGTGGGCGTTGGTGCCGCTGACGCCGAACGCGGAAATCCCGGCGCGGCGCGGCTGATCGGCCGGCCAGTCCCGTTCCTGGGTCAGCAGTTCGATCGCGCCGGCACTCCAGTCCACGTGCGGGGTCGGGGCGTCGATGTGCAGGCTCCTGGGCAGTCGGCCGTGCCGCATCGCCAGCACCATCTTGATCACGCCGGCCACGCCGGCCGCGGCCTGGGTGTGCCCGATGTTGGACTTGACCGAACCCAACAGCAGCGGCCGTTCGCGGTCCCTGCCATAGGTGGCAAGGAGGGCCTCCGCCTCGATCGGGTCACCGAGGGTGGTGCCGGTGCCGTGCGCCTCGACCACGGCCACCTCGGCCGGGGTGAGGCCGGCGTCGCGCAGGGCGTGCCGGATCACCCGCTGCTGGGCGGGTCCGCTCGGCGCGGTCAGCCCGTTGCTGGCGCCGTCCTGGTTGATCGCGGAACCGCGCAGCACGGCCAGTACGGGGTGTCCGTTGCGTTCGGCGTCGGAGCGCCGCTCCAGCAGCAGCATCCCGGCGCCCTCGGCCCACCCGGTGCCATCCGCCTGCGCGGCGAAGGACTTGCACCGCCCGTCGGCGGCCAGTCCGCGCTGGCGGGAGAACTCGACGAAACCACCGGGGGTGGCCATGACGGTGACCCCGCCGGCCAACGCCAGCGACGTCTCGCCGGCGGCCAGCGCGCGGTGGGCCAGGTGCAGGGCGACCAGTGAGGACGAGCACGCGGTGTCCACGGTGACCGCGGGGCCCTCCAGTCCGAGGGTGTAGGAGACCCGGCCGGACAGCACGCTGCCCGCGCCGCCGGTCATCAGGTAGCCCTCCGCGCCGGCCGGGATCTCGGTGACCCCGGCGCCGTAGCCGGAGGCGCCGGCGCCGACGTAGACAGCGGTGTCGGTGCCGCGCACCGAACTCGGCGCGATACCGGCCCGCTCAAAGGCTTCCCACGCGGTTTCCAGCACCAGGCGCTGCTGTGGATCGGTCGCGAGCGCTTCGCGGGGGCTCATGCCGAAGAACGGCGCGTCGAACAGGTCCGCCTCGTAGAGGAAACCGCCCTCGTGGGCATAGGACTTGCCGGTCGCGGCCGGATCGGCGTCGTAGACCCGCGCCCAGTCCGGGCCACGGTTGACCGGGAACTCGCCGACCGCGTCGCCGCCCTCGGTCAGCAGTTGCCACAACTGCTCCGGGGAGTCGATGCCACCGGGCAGCCGGCAGCTCATGCCGACGATGACGACCGGGTCCTCGGCCGGCGACCGGGTGCCGGCAACGGGAGCGTCGGTCTGGTCCAGGCCGGCGATCTCGGCCAGCAGGTGCTCGGTGAGCGCGGCCGGGGTGGGGAAGTCGAACACCAGGCTCACCGGCAGTCGCAGCCCGGTCCGGCCGGCCAGCGCGGCGCGGAACTCGACGGCGGTGAGCGAGTCGAAGCCCAGGTCGTGGAAGGGACTGTCCGCGCCGATGGCCGCCGGGGTGGCGTGGCCGAGGACGGTGGCCGCCTCCTGCTGGATCATGCCCAGCACGAACCGGGTCCGCTCGCCCTCGGTCAGCTGGCGCAGCTGCGCGCCCAACGCCGAGTCGGTCGCCTCCTGGCGCGCGAGCGTCCGGTCGGCGGGAGTCTCGACGAACTCGGTGAGCAGCGGACTCGGCCTGCTCACGGTGAAGGTGGGCGCGAACCGGGTCCAGTCCACGTCGGCGACGACCACGCCGGCCTCGCCGCCGCCGATCGCGGCAGCCATCCGCTCCAGCGCGGATTCCGGTGCCAACAGGGACAGTCCGTGCCGCTGGAGTTGACGCGCGGCGCCCTGCCTGGTGGCCATCCCGACCTCGGCCCACGGGCCCCAGGCCACCGACGTTGCGACAAACCCGCGGCCGCGTCGCGCGGCGGCCAGGGAGTCCAGGAACGCGTTTGCGGCCGAGTAGATCCCTTGAGCGCCGCTGCCCCACGTGCCGGAGATCGAGGAGAACACCACGAACACGTCCAGCTCGTGATTTCCCGTCAGCTCGTCCAGGTGCACGGCCCCGCAGACCTTCGCGCCCAACGCTCCGGCCAGACCGTCGCCCGCGGCGTCGATCTCGAGGAGCGGCTTGTAGTCCTCCACCCCCGCGGCGTGCACGACGCCGCGCAATGGCGCACCCTCGGCGTCGATCCGGCCGATCACCGCGGCCAGGGCGTCGCGATCGGCCG
>CAJCJE010000793.1 GCA_903970565.1 Candidatus Melainabacteria bacterium
TCAGGCCGGAGCCGGCCGCCAGCTCGGTCACCGAGGAATCCGCCCTGGTGACCTCGATGCTGCCGGTCCCCCCGCCGTTGACGAACTCCAGCCGGGTCAGCGCGCGCACCGCCGCGACGGCGGCGCCGCGGCGCTGCACGAGTTCGGTCGCGGAGTGCTTCTGGATGAACCGCAGCAGGGCCCCGCGCAGCGGTCGACCCGGTGGCACGTCGCCGAGGCCGGCGATCTGGCCCTCGTAGGCCATCATGCCGACCAGCGCGAACCCCGGCCTGCGCAGCGCGGCCCTGGCGAAGGCCGCCGCCTGGGCGGCGGTGTGCACCGGGGAGCGGCGGGTGCCGATGTGCACCGAGGAGTGGTGTGCCAGTGGGCGCCAGGACACGTCGAGTTCCAGCGCGATCCGGATCTCCGGATGGTCCGCGCCGAGGGTCGCGTCCACGAAGTCGAGGTGCTCGATCGAGTCGACCATGATGGTGACGGTGCGCCGCGCCACCGGGTCGGCGGCCAGCTCGCGCAGTGCCGCGCGGTCGACGCTCGGGTAGGCGACCACCAGATCGTCACTGGTGCCCTTGGCACACAACCACATCGCCTCGCGCAGCGAGTAGCACAGCAGGCCGGCGTAGCCGGGCATGGCGAGCACCCGGTCGAGCAGGTAGCGACAGCGCACCGACTTGCTCGCGACCCGGATCGGCCGGCCGCCGGCCCGGCGCGCCATGTCCTCGGCGTTGTCGTCGAACGCGGCGAGATCAACGATGGCCAGCGGCGGGTCGAGCAGCTTGGTCGCCTTGTCATAGCTGACCTGCGGGGAAGTGTCCGACACCCTTGCAGACTAGGCCGTTCACCCTTGAAATGCGAAGACTTTTCACTTACGTTTCGAGTACGCCGTGTTACGGACGCGGGAATCCTGGAGGATGGACATGGCCGCTGGACAGTGGCGCAACTGGGCGGGCACCGCGATCGCGAACCCGCTGCGCTGGCACCGGCCGAACGACCCCGGTCAGATCGCCGAGGCCATCACGTCCGCCGAGCGGGACGGGTACACGGTGCGCGCGGTGGGCAGCGGGCACTCCTTCACGCCGATCGCGGTCGCCGAGCAGGTGGCCATCGACCTGTCCGGCTGGTCCGGGATCATCGCGGCCGAGACGCGGTCCGGCCTGGTCACGGTCCGGTCCGGTACCACGCTGCGGGCGCTCAACGCCGGCCTGGCCACCCTCGGTCTTGCCCTGGAGAACCTGGGCGACATCGATGCGCAAACGATTGCCGGCGCGATTTCCACCGGCACCCACGGCACCGGCGCCCGGCTCGGCGGCCTGGCCACCCAGATCGAGGCGCTGGAACTGGTGCTGGCCGACGGCAGCACGGTCAGCTGCTCGGCGACCGAACGCCCGGAGGTGTTCAACGCGGCCAGGGTCGGCCTCGGCGCGCTCGGCGTGATCAGCACGGTGACGCTGCGTTGCGTGCCGGCCTTCGTACTGTCCGCGCAGGAGGGGCCGGAGCCGCTGGAACAGGTGCTCGACGGCTTCGAACAGCAGGCCGACGCCAATGACCACTTCGAGTTCTACTGGTTCCCCTACGGCCGCAAGGCGCTGGTCAAGCGCAACAACCGGGTGCCGGCCGGTACGGCGCCGCAGCCGCTGTCGGCGCTGCGGCAGTACGTCGAGTACGAGATCATGGAAAACCGGATGTTCGAGCTGCTGTGCCGCCTGGGCCGGGCGGTGCCGCCGCTGGTGCGACCGCTCAACCAGTTGTCCTCCTCGGTGCTGTCCCCCCGGTCCTACTCCGACCACTCGCACCGGGTGTTCGTCACCAGCCGGACGGTTCGGTTCGTCGAGTCGGAGTATGCGATCCCGCGCGAGGCGCTCGGCGAGGTGCTCGGCGAACTACGCCGGCAGGTGCCCAGGCTCGCCGATCCGGTGATGTTCCCGGTCGAGGTGCGGGTCGCGGCCGCCGACGACATCTGGCTGTCCACGGCAAACGGTCGGGACTCCGCCTATCTGGCCATCCACCAGTACGTCGGAATGCCCTACCGGAGCTATTTCGACCTTTTCGAGTCGATCGTCGGCGCGGTGGGCGGCCGGCCGCACTGGGGCAAGATGCACAGCCTGGACGACGAGCGGTTGCGCGAGCGCTATCCGCGCTTCGACGACTTCCGCCGGGTCCGCGCCGAGGTCGACCCGGCCGGCCGATTCGACAACGCCTACCTGCGCAAGGTCCTCGGCCCGAGGACCTGAGTTCCGGGTACCTCGCTCAGAGCGCGGCGACCGCCTCGGCGATCGAGGACTCGCCGCTGATCAGTTCGAGGGTTTGACCGGCGGTGCCCGGCGCCTGCAACAGTTCCAGGAGCACGGCGGCGACATCCTCACGCGGGATCGCGCCCCGGCCAACGGACGGTGGGCCGAGCCGGACCAGGCCGGTGCCCGACTCGTTGGTCAGGCTGCCCGGCCGCAGGATGGTCCAGTCCAGGTCACGCTCGCGCAGATCCGCCTCGGCCGCGCCCTTGGCCTGGAGATAGGCCGCGAAGGTCGGCTCGATCCCGGTCATGTCCTGCCGGTCGGCACCCATCGAACTCACCTGGAGGTAGCGCCGGACCCCGGCCTTGGTCGCCGCGTCGGCCAGCAGCGCGGCGGCGCCCCGGTCCACGGTGTCCTTGCGATCGTTGCCACTGCCCGGACCAGCGCCCGCCGCGAAGACCACCGCGTCGGCATCGGTCAGATGAGCGGCCAGGGAGGCGACGGAAACACGTTCCAGATCGGCCACGACGGGTTGCGCTCCCACGGCGGTCAACCCGGTCGTGTGCTCGGGATTTCGAATCAGTCCCACCGGGATGTCACCGCGCTCGGCGAGCAGTCGCTCCAGCCGAAGCGCGATCTGACCATGTCCACCAGCTATGACTACTCGCACCCTGGCGACGCTAGTCGCATTGCGGACCGCACGCTCAGGCAGCGGTGTCCAGCAGTCGCTCGTAGATCGCCTCGTTCAGCCAGCGGCCGGTCGCGTCCTGCTCGGGCGCGGCGCAGTCCTGCGGGCCGGGCACGTCCAGCTCGGTGACGCCCTCCGGGTCGGCGGTCAGCACGCTGACGCCGTACTGCCGTGCCCTCGGCAGGCAGTTGACCAGGTAGTCGTGCGTGGTCGCGGCCCACCAGGGCAGCACGATCGCGGCGTCGGCGTAGCGGGCGAAGGGCACGGTGGAGGCGAGACCGGTGCGCCAGTGGCGGGCCACGGCGAGCACGCCGTGAATGCGCACGGCGGGTGCGGGCACCTGGCCGGCCATCTCCGGCCACACCCAGGTGGAGACGGTGGCGCGGTCGGCGACCG
>CAJCJE010000794.1 GCA_903970565.1 Candidatus Melainabacteria bacterium
CCGAGGCGGTCAGCATCACCACTCCGGACGGCTCCCGCGCCGAAATCACCCTGGCCACCGAGCACGGCGAGCACCGCGTCCGCGAGACCGGGCCGGTGCGGCTCTGGCAGCAGGTCGAGCACGCCCACCGCCGTTGGGAGCACACCGGCAGCCCCGGCTGGTCTCGCCTGGGCCTGACCGTCACTCCCGACCAGCAGACGCTCTACGTCGACGACCCCGCCACCACCCTCACCACGCTGGCCAGCGGGAGACGAGGGTGAGCGGCACGCTGTGGGTGCACAACGCCGACCGTCGCATCGACCGCCGGCTACGCCATGATGTAGCGCCATGACGGCCGGCACACACGACCAGAACTGGCAGCTGATCACGATGCTGCCCACCATCGCCCACGTCGTGTCCGGGATGCTGGAGGGTGCCGCCGAACAACACCAGTTGCTGGCCAGCGCACCGCCCTACAATCTGGACAACGCCACCCTCGACCGCGTTGAGCGGGGCTACCGCGACGGACTGGACGGGCGGTGCTCGGCGGCCCACTCCCGGACTACCCAACCGCGCCAGCGGCCGAATACGACACCGACGTCACCTTACCCTCCAAGGCCGCGCCGAAACCAGATCAGCATCTCTCCCGGCCGGGCACACACCGAGGGCTGACAACAGAGCACTGCCGCAGGAAGCCAATCCACAGGACACGACCCGTCTGGTTCCACGCGACGGTTGTCCCACCCGGCGCCTCGCGGATGCAGCCAAACCTGTAGACCTTGTCGAATGACCGATTTCATCGACCTGACCGGCAAGACGGTGATCGTCACCGGTGCCTCGTCCGGCATCGGCGCCTCCGTCGCGCGCCAACTCCACGCCGCCGGCGCCCATCCCGTCCTGGCCGCGCGCCGCGCCGACCGACTGGCCGCGCTGAGTGCGGAACTCGACGGAGCACTGGCCGTCCCGACCGACGTGACCGACCTGACCCAACTGCACGACCTGGTCGCTGCCACTCTCGACCGGCACCACCGCATCGACGGACTGGTCAACAACGCCGGAGCCAGCCTCCACGGGCCGCTGGAGGACGTCGATCCCACCGAATTCGGCAAGATTCTGCAACTCAACGTGGTCAGCCTCCTGGCAGCCACCCAGGCAGTGCTGCCCGCCATGCGCGAACAGGGCTTCGGCCGGATCGTCAACGTCAGCTCCGGCACCACCCGGCGCGTCGCGGTCGGCGTCGGCGCCTACGCCTCGTCGAAGTCCGCGGTCAACATGCTCAGCTCGGTACTGACCCAGGAACTGGCCGAGGACGGCATCGCGGTGTCGCTGCTGCTGCCCTCGATCACCGCGACCGAGTTCGCCGGCGGCAGGTTCACCCTCGGCGCCTCACCCCGGCCGGGCCTGGTCGTCCACAGCCCCGACTACGTCGCCGGCATCGTCCTGCGGCTCCTGCGTACCGGCGAAGAATCGTTCGACATTCCCCACGGTCCGGAACAACCCGATCTCGCCCGGAACCCAGACTGAACGACGGCCAGCGCATCGAACACCTGCCCAGTCGACCCTGGCACCGCCAGGCGGCTGACCGTATCGGTAGATGTAGATTAGATTCTTATTACTATAGTTTCAGTGAAAATTGAAATTAATCTCTCCAAAAACAAAAAAACAAAACGCCACGATCACGACCCCGACAGACGGTCGGGTCGGCCAACGCTTGGTAGACAGCGGCCAACCCGGCCATCGTCGCCGCGGTTCAGGCAGACGCAGGATGATCACCGGGTGATGGTCGGCTCCCCGTGTTGCCGGGGGGCCGACCATCGGTCAACCGGTCTGGGCGAGCCGGACGGCCGCTGCCTGTTTGAACACGAAGAAGCCGAGCGCTGCCAGGGCGACCAGCGCGTCCCCGTTGGCCTCCCTGTCCTGGGTGAGGGTGCCGGCCCACCGAAGCAGGTCCTCATGTGTCGGTGGCGGCGAGTCGTCGTCGGTCAACGCTCGGCTTGTCGCCCTGGACGTGTCGCTTCGATGAATCGACCTGACCTGGTTGGCGGCGGCGTCGCGTGACGCGTCTTTGAGGTGGTGCCACACCTTCAGCATCTGCTGGATCTCCAGCTCGTCCAGGCCGCAGGCCTCGCCGAGACTGCGGACCTGGTCCTCTTTGCGGGGCAGGCTGCGCCGGTCCGGGTTGATGAGGTAGTAGACCTGCGACACGCCGATCCTGCCGGGCCCGTCCAGGGGAGTGCGGCCGGCGATGACCGCAGCGGACACCCCCGACCGCTCGACGAGCATCTTCAGCAGGCCCGCGAACTCGCTGACCGAGCTGGCGCGCAGGTCGGCCAGCGGCGTCGGGCTCGCCGGCGCGTATTTGCGGAAGGCCAGATCGTGCCGTTTGCGGTCGGCTTCGGCCCACACCTCGTACAGGGCCCTGACCTGGCTGGTGGTGACGGTGCTGTCGTCGAGCAACTCGGAGTAGCGCGCCCAGTCCAGCAGTTGCGTCTGCGCGGTGTACCTGTCCCTCCGCCAGGCGGTGGGGGTGGCCGCAACGAACTCGGCATGAAAGCGGGCCAGGGCAACCTGGTAGGCCGCAGCCATCGCGGCGGGCCCGTTCGTCA
>CAJCJE010000795.1 GCA_903970565.1 Candidatus Melainabacteria bacterium
CCGTGCTGATCGGCGCGGTGGCCGCCGCGACCTCGCGCATCCGGGTCGGCTCGGGTGGGGTGATGCTGCCCAACCATCCGCCGCTGGTGGTCGCCGAGCAGTTCGGCATGTTGGAGGCGCTGCACCCCGGCCGGATCGACCTCGGTCTCGGTCGCGCGCCCGGCACCGATCCGAGGACCGCGCAGGCGCTGCGCCGGTCGGCGGCGCCGCTGTCGGCCGACGACTTCCCGCAGCAGCTCGGCGAGTTGCTGCGCTATTTCGCCGACGATCCGGAGACGCTGGGGCGCGACGGTGGGCTGTATGCGGTCCCGGCGGCCGGCAACCAGCCGCCGGTGTGGCTGCTGGGTTCCAGCGGATACAGCGCGCAGCTGGCCGGGCTGCTCGGTCTGCCCTTCGCCTTCGCGCACCATTTCAGCTCGGAGAACACCCTGCCGGCCATCCGCGCCTACCGGGCGAACTTTCGGCCGTCGGAGGCGCTGAGTGAGCCGAAGGTGCTCATCGCGGCTTCGGTCTGGTGCGCGGCGGACGACGAGCGGGCCGCCTGGTTGGCCACGCCGAGCGCGTTGCAGTTCCTGCGGCTGCGCCAGGGCCGGCCGGGGCTGTTGGCGACGCCGGAGGAGGCCGCCTCGTATCCGTACACCGACATGGAGCGGTTGATCATCGAGGACCGGATGGGCAGCCAGATCGTCGGCGGCCCGGAGACGGTGCGCGCCGGCATCGAGGCGCTGCTCGCCGCGACCGGCGCGAACGAGCTGATGATCACCACGTCAACGCACGGCCAGGCCGATCGGCTGCGCTCCTACGAACTCGTCGCCGGGCTGTGGCCGACGGCCGCGTCGGCGCAGGGCGTCGACGCGACCGTGACCGCTGGCAGTTCCTGACTGTGACCGGGTCCTGACCACGACCGGTCGGTCGTGGTCAGGACGGTGCCGAAGCGCTACCGGATCACTCGTGCTCGTAGGCGATGGAGAAACTGCCGCCGGACAGGGCGCTGGTGTGGTCCTCGTAGGTACCGTCGTCGTTGCTGGCGTCGAAGGCGGTCGGGTCGTAGGAGGACAGCGACTGGCCGTTCACCGTCGAGCCACTGAAACTGACCTTGCCGAAGTTCGGGTACGACGCGGTGGGCGACTCCATGATGACCTCGGCGGAGGCGTTCTCGCCGTTGTAGGACTTGGTGGTGGTCTTGGTCCACTTGTTCTTGTCGGTCAGCGTCATCGTGTAGTTGGTGCCGCTGCGGGTCACCGTCGCGGTGATGACGTCACCGGCGCTGACCGCGTTGCTGTAGTAGACCGGGTCCGCCGGGTACACCTCGTACCAGGCGGAGTCCTCCGGCGAGCCGGAGGAGCAGTCGGTCTGCACGCCGGTCTGCTCGACCGAGTCGCTGCCGTAGCCGTCGATGCCGACCCACGGCGCGAACAGGTCGTTGGTGGAGCCGCACGTCGCGGTGGGCTCGGTCCAGGTGGAGCTCACCGAGCTGAAACCGGAGCCGGTGGCCACGTAGCCGGACCAGTTGTAGCCGTTCTGGTTGTAGCCGTGTACCCGGCTGACCGCGACGGCCTTGCCGTTGTGGGCCATCGGAGCGTCGAAGGCATAGGAGTGCGTGGGAGGGGCGGCCTGGGCGGCGGCTGGGGCGACGAGGCCGACTACCAGAGCGGCGCCGGCGAAAAGCGCCGCGGCAAGAGCAGTGGTTCGCACGAACAACCTCCTTGAAACGCGGCTGCAGGGCCGCGTGATGCAGGGACCTTTACCATTCCTCGCACCGGCCCCGCGTCGGCACCTCCGTTCGTCGTTAACACTTGACGTCCTCATCCGCCGATGGTCCGGACCCTGAGATCAGGACCCGGACCACTGGAGCGGACGCAGCAGGCTAACCGCGTTCGGTCAACGCCCTGCTGTTAAGAGTCGTAAAGGATGCGATGACCAGGGTGTTACCGACGGCTGGCGTCACTCCTGCTCGTAGGCGATGGAGAAACTGCCGTTGGACAGGCCGCTGGTGTGGTCCTCGAAACCGTTGCTGTTGCTGGCGTCCAGCGCGGTCGGGCCGTAGGAGTCGGCGGCCTGGCCGTTGATCTCGAAGTTGCTGAAGTTTACCGAGCCAAAATTCGGGTATGAAGCGGTCGGAGACTCGATGATCGCCTCGGCCGAGGCGTTCGCACCCTGATAGGAGGCGGGGGTGGTTTCGCTCCAGCCCTGGGTGGAATCCGACAGCGTCAGCGTGTAGTTGCCGTTTCCGTCAGTGGTGACGGAGGCGTTGATCTGGTCGCCGGCACTGACCGGGTCGTTGTAGTACACCGGGCTGGCCGGGTACATCTCGTACCAGGCCGAGTATTCCGGGGACCCGGACGAACAGTCGGTCTGCACGCCGTCCTGTTCGACGGAATCGCTGCCGTAGCCGTCGATGCCCACCCACGGCGCCATCAGATCGTTGGTGGAGTTGCAGGAAACCGACGGTTCGGTCCAGCTGACCGAGGCCGAGCTGAAGCCTGAACCCGTTGCCACGTAACCGGACCAGTTGCCACCGTCCTGATTGAACCCTCCGTGGCGAAGGCCGCCGACGTAGGCGTGGCTGCCGTTGCCGTGCTGGGGCGTGCCGTGTGGGGTGTAAATGACGTGGTGGGCATGGGTTTGCGGCACGGCGACCTGGGCATTTGCCGGCGCGGCAAGGCCGATCAACAATGCGGCGCCGCCGACCACGGCGCAGGCGAGAGCTGCGGTACGCACGGAAGGTACCTCCTAGAAGTCGCGGCCGAAACCGCGTGGCAGGGACCTTTACCGTGCACCGCAACAGGCTCTCACCAACACCCTCTCAGGGAAGTTAACAATTGACGAGCGCCTGTCGACCTGCGGATGCGCGCCGATCAGGCGATCTTGGCCCGTCCATCCTTTATAGATTCACGGAGAGTCCTTACCGTGCTGGAACATCCGTTCACACGGTGCCAGCCGCCTGTGGTCGCCGCGTCGGCGACACCCGCTTCCACCTGCTGGTCAAGAGCTTTCACGCCGACAGTGACCGCGCCGTGAAATCCTGACTGACCTGCGAAAACCTCTCGCCTTGACCGGTAGGGAAAATGACGACCAACTCGGGTCGCCAACCCGCACCACAGTGGACCAACGGCGCGGGGACGGTCAGTCGGTGATGATGCTGCCGTCGAAGGCGTAGCGGGTGCCGTAGGCGGCGACCACGCGGCGGACCCCGGCCGGCGGGGAGAGCCGGGTGGGTTCGAAGGTGTGGATCGGGAAGACCACCTTCGGCGCGATCCGCTCGACCATGCCGTGCACCTCGTCCGGCAGGGCATGGCCCCAGCAGCCGATCTTGCGCAGCCGCACGCCGAAGTGGTCGAGCCAGTCGGTGAACACGCCCCAGCGCGGATCGAACTCGCCGAGCGGCTCGCCGTTGGCGTGTACGAACACGTCACCCGGCGCGATCGGCAGGTCCAGCAGGGCGGGCAGGTCGGCCGGGTCCGGTACCACGACGAACGCGCTGGGCCTGGCCGTTACGGCGGCCAGTTCGATGCCCTCGGCACCGCCGTTGCCCTCGGTACCACCGCCGCCCTCGGTACCACCGCCGCCCTCGATGCCGTCGCTGCTGCTGTCGGTGCCGTCCTCGGCCCAGGTCCGGACACCGCCGACGCCCAGCGCGCGCAGCAGGCCGGCGATCGGCCCCGGCCAGACGATGGTGCGGCCCTCGGCCTCGGCGGCCGAGATGAACTCCTCGACCCGCTCCACGTCGCGCGGGTAGGTGGACAGCAGCACCAGGCCGGCCGAATCGGCCATGATGTCCACAAAGGACTCCAGGACGTCGTCCTCGTTGCGCGGCGGGCCTT
>CAJCJE010000796.1 GCA_903970565.1 Candidatus Melainabacteria bacterium
GAACCAGGGAAACGGGGCAGCGGCGAATGAGGCCAGGAGCGATGAGCATTGGCCGGGGGATGCGGCAGGACCGGTCGGTACTCAAGAAAACGATCACGCCGGGCACCTGGCGGCGGATGTTCGCCTTCGTCTGGCCCTACCGCCGCATCCTGAGCGTGTTCATGGCAATGGTCATCCTGGACGCGGCGATCAGCGTGGTGAACCCGCTGATCTTCCGGGAGATCATCAACCAGGGCATCCTCGGCAAGAACGTGTCGATCGTGCTGGACTGCGCGATCCTGCTGGCGGTGCTCGCGATCGTGGACGCGGCGCTGTCCATCGGCCAGCGCCGGGTGTCGGCCAAGGTCGGCGAGAGCCTGATCTACGACCTGCGGACCAGGGTGTTCGGGCACATCCAGCGGATGCCGCTGGCGTTCTTCACCCGCACCCAGACCGGTGCGCTGATCAGCCGGCTCAACAATGACGTGCTCGGCGCGCAGCAGGCCTTCACCGACACGCTGTCCTCGGTGGTGTCCAACCTGATGACGGTGATCCTGGTGGTCACCACCATGCTGATCCTGTCCTGGCAGATCACCCTGGTGGCGCTGATCATCCTGCCGGTCTTCGTGATCCCGGCCAAGCGGATGGGCAACCGGCTGGCCAAGATCACCCGCGAGTCCTACGAACTCAACGCCAGTATGAACGCGACCATGAGCGAGCGGTTCAACGTCTCCGGCGCGCTGCTGGTGAAGCTGTTCGGCCAGCCGGTGGCGGAACTCGACTCCTTCAGCGACCGGGCCGGCCGGGTCCGCGACATCGGCATCAAACAGGCCTTCTACGCCCGGCTGTTCTTCGCCGCGCTGATGCTGACCGCGTCACTGGCCACCGCGCTGGTCTACGGCTGGGGCGGCACGCTGGCCATCGAGGGTGTGCTCAACGTCGGCACGGTCGTCGCCCTGACCTCCTACCTCACCCGGCTCTACGCTCCGCTGATCGGCCTGTCCAACGTGCAGTTGGACGTGATGACCGCGCTGGTGTCCTTCGACCGCGTCTTCGAGGTGCTCGACCTGAAACCGATGATCGACCAGAAACCCGACGCGCGGCCGATCCGACCCGGTCCGGCCAAGGTCGAGTTCGACCATGTCGAGTTCAGCTACCCCCGCCCGGAGGAGGTCTCCCTGGCGTCGCTGGAGTCCGTCGCGGTGCTGGATTCGCTGCCCGACCAACAGGTCCTGCACGACATCACCTTCACCGCGCAGCCAGGTCAGCTGGTCGCGCTGGTCGGCCCCTCCGGTGCCGGCAAGACGACCATCAGCTACCTGGTGGCCCGGCTCTACGACCCGCGCGGCGGCGCGATCCGGATCAACGACACCGACCTGCGCGACGCCACGACCGCCTCGCTCACCTCGACCGTCGGCATGGTCACCCAGGACGCGCACCTGTTCCACGACACCATCCGCGCGAACCTGGCCTACGCCAAACCGGACGCGACCGACGAGCAGATCATCGAGGCACTGCACGGCGCGCAGATCCTCTCGCTGATCGAATCCCTGCCGCAGGGCCTGGACACCGTGGTCGGCGATCGTGGCTACCGGCTCTCCGGCGGCGAGAAACAGCGCCTGGCCATTGCCCGGCTGCTGCTCAAGGCACCGTCGGTGGTGGTGCTCGACGAGGCGACCGCGCACCTGGACTCCGAGTCCGAGGCCGCCGTCCAACAGGCGCTGGCCACCGCGCTGCGCGGCCGAACCAGCCTGGTCATCGCGCACCGGTTGTCCACCGTCCGCACCGCCGACGTCATCCTGGTGATCAACAACGGTCGGATCGTCGAACACGGCACCCACCAGGAACTGCTCGCCGGCAACCGGCTCTACGCCGACCTGTACCGAACCCAGTTCCAGGGCCAGGCGGGCGCGGCCGAGGCCGAGCCGGTGCCCAGTCCCTGAGCCAGCCCCTGAGCCCAGCCCCCTCTGACGGCCGTCCACAACAGACGGTGTCAGGCGCTGATGCCGGTGGCGATGCTCTTGACGGTGCGGATCACCGGCGCGCTCTCCACCCGCTGGATGCCGGGCAGCCGGGCCACCTTCTCGGTCAGGTAGGCATACAGCGCGGCGACGTCGGAGCACACCACGTTGCCGGCGAGGTTGGTCTGGCCGGTGACGGCGGCGGCGAAGGCGACCTCGACGTGCTCGGCCATCGCCGTGCCGGCGGCCACCAGGTCGGCCGGCGCGACGGTCAGCCACAGCATGGCGTGGGTGTCCAGATCCAGGATTCGCCGGTCGAAATCGAGGTCGAGGTAGAGCACGGCGCTGTCCAGCAGTTCGGCCAGCCGGCGGCGCACCGTCGACTGCGACCACCCGGTCGCCGCGGCCAACTCGGCGTGGCCGGCCCGGCCGTCCCCGCGCAGCACCGCGAGCAACTGGTGGTCGGCCTCGGTCAGTGGGCCGGGGTCGACCTCGGCCGCGCGTTCCCTGGCCAGCCGCGCGATCTGGTCCTGGCTGAGGTGGTCGCGTTTGTTGATCGGACCGGTCGGGCCGCCGAAGAAGCGGTGCAGGATGCACTGCGCGGTCACCCCCTGCACGCGCGGGGTGCTCGGCAGGTTCTGCAACAGCAGGGCATTGGCGCCCTCACCAGGACCTGACCTGGTCACGCAGACGATCTCGGTGCCGCCCGAGGTCAGGCTCACCCAGGTGGTGTCCTCCCGGCGGGCTAGCGCCTCGGCGACCGGCGTCGCCACGTCCGGCGCGCACTGCACCCGCACGAACCAGGAGATCTCGCCGAGCACGGCCGGATCGGTCATCCCCAGCACCCGCAGCGCGCCGGAGGAGCGCAGCCTGCTGTAGCGGCGCGCGATGGTCTGGTCGGATACTCCCAGCACCTCGGCGATCCGGCTGAACGGCGCGCGGCCGTCGAGCTGGAGGGCCTGCAACAGCTGGCGGTCAAGCTCGTCGAACGACTGCGCGGGCGCCGGATGAGGAACCGTGAAGGTGTGGGATTTCACCACCGAATCGTATGCCAGGTCGAAAAAGCTGGGCTCGATCGCCACACGCGGTGATTCTGGTCAGTAGGGTGGATCAGGCGTCGAGAAGTGACGATTCGGGTGGACGGGCTGGTTATCGGGATGGCCGGGGCAGGAGCAAGCTGTAGTTGACGTGCTCGCCGGTGAGGAGATGCTGATCGTGAAGAACTGGATGCTCGTGATCGTCGGAGTGGTGTTGTTACTGGTCGGCCTCGTCTGGACCTTGCAGGGACTGGACGTCATCAAGGGCAGCGCCATGAGCGGCGCGAAGCTGTGGCTGGCCATTGGCGTGCTGCTCGGCATCGGCGGCCTGTTCGCGATCAACAGCGGCGTCCGTCGGCTGCGCACCAGCAGTCGCTGAACCGAACGCTGCCAAGGGTTTCCGCCCCGCGCGGGTCCGGGCTGACAGATAGCCCCTGGGCAATCTGACCACAAGGTCAGAGCGAGAGGCGGGAATGGGGAAACCAACCGACTCGCGCACAGTAGAAGCGCTCCGAGCCGTGGTAAGCGATCACTGACTTGGCAACAGGCGCCGATGCCGGATGGGACTTCGTCCAGGACCAAGTGGAGTTCTGGCCGTGCAACGGCGGCGCCAACCAGCAGTGGGCGGTGGCTTCGTAACGATCGGGCGGGCCTGCCTCGGCCCGGGCCGGCCCGGTGCGGACCGGACCGAGGCAGGCCGGTCGGTGCTGGCGATAGGCTCAGGCACACTGTTGGATCGGCGGTGCCGGTTTTCCGCGCGCCGACCTCGACCCTGGAGTTGTGCCGCGCCATGAGCGAACCGTTCCGTGCCGCAGTGCTGGATGCCGTGCTGGAACGGATCACCTTCGCCAACGAGGAGACCGGTTACACCGTCGCCAGGGTCGACACCGGGCGTGGCGGGGAGTTGCTGACCGTGGTCGGGGCGCTGTTGGGGGCGCAGCCGGGTGAGTCGCTGCGAATGCGCGGCCGGTGGGGTTCACATCCGCAGTACGGCAAGCAGTTCCACGTCGATGACTACACCACCGTGCTGCCCGCGACCGTCCAGGGCATCCGCCGCTACCTGGGCTCCGGCCTGATCAAGGGCATCGGCCCGGTACTGGCCGACCGCATCGTCGAGTACTTCGGCGTCGACGCGCTGGAGGTGATCGAGAACGAGCCGAAGCGGTTGATCGAGGTGCCGAAACTCGGCCCGAAGCGCACCAAACTGATCGCCGACGCCTGGGAGGAGCAGAAGGCGATCAAGGAGGTGATGGTCTTCCTCCAGGGCGTCGGGGTGTCCACCTCGCTCGCGGTGCGGATCTACAAGCACTACAACGACAAGTCCATCGACGTGGTGCGCACCGAGCCCTACCGGCTGGCCTCCGATGTCTGGGGCATCGGTTTCCGCACCGCCGACACCATCGCCAAGGCGGTCGGCATCCCGCACGACAGCCCGCAGCGGGTCAAGGCCGGGCTCCAGTTCACCCTCTCCGAGGCGACCGGCAACGGCAACTGCTACCTGCCCGAGCACGAACTGATCGCCAACTCGGTCAAGATCCTCCAGGTCGACACCGGTCTGATCATCGACTGCCTCGCCGAACTCGTCACCGAGGAGGGCGTGGTCCGCGAGGAACTGCCGGACGAACTTCTCGGCGAGAAGATCGCCGCGATCTACCTGGTGCCGATGCACCGCGCGGAGATCTCGCTGGCCAACCAGCTGCTGCGGCTGCTGCACGCGGACGCCGACCGGCTCTCGGCCTTCGCCGACGTCGACTGGGACCGGGCGCTGGCCTGGTTACGCGGCAAGACCGGCGCCGCCCTCGCTCCGGCCCAGGAACAGGCGGTGAAACTGGCGCTGACCAAGAAGGTCGCGGTCCTCACCGGCGGCCCCGGCTGCGGCAAGAGCTTCGCGGTCCGCTCGATCGTCACGCTGGCCATCGCCAAGGGCGCCAGGGTGGTGCTGGCCGCGCCGACCGGCCGGGCCGCGAAACGGCTCACCGAGCTGACCGGGCAGGACGCCGCGACCGTGCACCGGCTGCTGGAACTGCGGCCCGGCGGTGACGCCGCCTACGACCGGGACCGGCCGCTCAACGCCGATCTGGTCGTCGTCGACGAGTCCTCGATGCTGGATCTGTTGCTGGCCAACAAACTCGCCAAGGCGGTCGCGCTCGGTGCGCATCTGCTGCTGGTCGGCGATGCCGACCAGTTGCCCTCGGTCGGTGCCGGCGAGGTCCTGCGCGACATCCTCGCCGACGGCTCGCCGGTGCCCAGCGTGCGGCTGACCGAGATCTTCCGACAGGCCCAGGAGTCCGGGGTGGTCACCAACGCGCACCGGATCAACTCCGGCGAGCAGCCGCTCACCAAGGGGCTGACCGACTTCTTCCTGTTCGCCGTCGACGAGGCCGAGCCGACCGCCGAACTCACCGTCGACGTGGTGGCCAACCGGATTCCGGCCCGTTTCGGCCTCAACCCGCGCCGCGACGTGCAGGTCCTCGCGCCGATGCACCGTGGGCCGGCCGGCGCCGGCGCCCTCAACAGCCTGCTCCAGGAGGCACTGACGCCCTCCCGGCCCGACCTGCCCGAGCGGCGCTTCGGCGGGCGGGTGTTCCGGATCGGCGACAAGGTCACCCAGATCCGCAACAACTACGACAAGGGCGCCAACGGGGTCTTCAACGGCACGCTGGGCATCGTCACCGCGCTGGACCTCGACGAGCAGCGGCTGACCGTGCACACCGACGAGGACGAGGACATCGACTACGAGTTCAGCGAACTCGACGAACTCACCCATGCCTACGCGGTGACCATCCACCGTTCCCAGGGCAGCGAGTACCCGGCCGTGGTCATCCCGATCACCACCAGCGCCTGGATGATGTTGCAGCGCAACCTGCTCTACACCGCGGTGACCAGGGCCAAGAAGCTCGTGGTGCTGGTCGGTTCGCGCCGGGCCATCGGCCAGGCCGTCCGCACGGTCAGCACCGGCCGCCGGCACACCGCCCTGGACCACCGGCTCGGCGCGGCCTGACCGCGCACCAGCGGCCTCTGACCGCGCACCAGACCCGTCAGGGCAGGCGGCCGACAGCGGCGAAGGCGTTCGCGTCGGCCGGATCGGACAGCCAGGACGGACTGTGGTCGGATCGCCAGTTCGGCGTCCACACCAGACCCGGTTCGACCAGGGTGTACCCGGCCAGCAGCGGCCGGATCTCCGCCTCGGTGCGCCACCGCACCGGAGTCGGCGTCCGGCTCATCACGTCGTAGGCGTGCGCCAGTTGCTCGTCGGTGACGCCGAGCGGGGAGATGTGCGAGATGGCCAGATAGCTGCCCGGCGCGCAGGCTGATCGGTAGCCGGCGACCACCTCGACCACCTCGGTGTCGTCGGTGACGAACGGCAGGATCGCGACCGCGAGCACGGCGACCGGCCGGCCGAGGTCCAGCAGCTCGGCGACGCCGGGTTGCGCCAGCACCGTCGCCGGCTCCCGGATGTCCGCCTGGGTGATGCTGACATTGTCGAAGTCAGCGAGCAGTCGCCGGGCGTGGGCCACCGCGACCGGTTCGACGTCGACGTAGGCGACCCTGGCCGCCGGATTGAGCTGGTGGGCGACCTCGTGCACGTTGCCCACGGTCGGGATGCCGGAGCCGAGGTCCAGGAACTGATCGATGCCCTGCTCGGTCAGGTAGCGCACCGCTCGGCCGAGGAAGGCGCGGTTGGCCTGTGCGTAGGGGCGCGCCCACGGGCCCGTCTTCAGCAGTTCCTCGGCGGCGGCCCGATCCACGGCCAGGTTGGTGTTGCCGTCGAGGTAGTAGTCATACATCCGCGCGGCGTTCGGTCGATCGACGTCGACCCGAGAGACATCCGCCAGCCAGGCGGCGCGATCCTCGGACGATTGCCGCTGAGTCATCCATACTCCCTGCGAATCCTCGTACTCCAGCAACTGGCGCACGGATCGGGTGATTTCTCGCCAGGTAACCGGGTCAACACGTGAGGTATTGACGTCGATGTCGGTGCGGGCCACAGTGAACCACGATCCACGGACCACGATCTGCCCGCTTCACCCGGTGAGCGTAGAGGAGACGGCGTCGATGAAAGCAGTTCGCCGAGCGGTTGTCGCGCTCACCGTCGCCGCGGTGGGGGTGGCCATCGGGGTGCCGATCACCGCAGGCGCCCAGGACGCCTCCGCCGTCCGGCAGGCCCAGTTCGCCTCGGCCGCCCAGGAGTTCGGCGTGCCGGCCCCGGTACTGCTCGCGGTGTCCTACCAGGAATCGCTGTGGGAGGCGCACGACGGCAGGCCCAGCACCACCGGCGACTACGGGCCGATGGCGCTGACCGACCTGCCGGCCGGTGCGCCCAGTGCCAAGGGCGACGGCGCGGCCGGGCCGATGACCTCCTCGGCCTTGCACAGCCTGACCGCCGCCGCCGCCCTGCTCGGCGTCGCGCCGGCCGCGGTGCGGGCCGACCCGGCGGACAACATTCGCGGCGCGGCGGCCCTGCTCGCCGGTGACGCCAGGAAACTCGACCACGGCATCCTGCCCACCTCGCTGGACGACTGGTACGCGCCGGTCGCCGAGTACTCCGGCTCGACCGACGAGGCCGGCGCGCGCGAGTTCGCCGACGAGGTCTACGCCACCATCCGGACCGGCGCGGCCCGGCACACCGACGACGGCCAGAACCTCAGCCTGCCGGCGAACCCGGACGTGCGGCCGGACACCGGCCAGCTGGCCGAGCTGAACCTGGCCTCGCCGCCGCCCGGCCAGCAGGCCCAGTGCCCGCCGACCCTGGACTGCACGTTTATCCAGGCCGCCTACGCGGAGGACTCCAGCGCCACCGACTACGGCAACTACGACCTCGCCGACCGGCCGAAGAACCACCTGACGGTCAACTACGTCGTCATCCACGACACCGAGGAGTCCTACGCGCAGACCGTGTCGGACTTCCAGAACCCCAGCCACTACGCCAGCGCCAACTACGTGGTGCGCGGCACCACCGGCACCGTGACCCAGATGGTGGCCGACAACGACGTCGCCTGGCACGCCGGCAACTGGTACGTGAACATGCACGCCATCGGCGTCGAACAGGAGGGTTACGCCGTACAGGGCGCGACCTGGTTCACCGAGCGGCTCTACCAGACCACCGCCGCCCTGGTGCGCTACCTCGCCGCCTACTACCACGTGCCGCTGAACCGCCAGCACATCATCGGCCACGACGACGTGCCAGGGGTCAACACGGCCGGCATTCCCGGTATGCACTGGGACCCGGGGCCGTTCTGGAACTGGACCCACTTCATGAACCTGCTCGGCTCCCACATCGTGCCGACCGGGAGTCCGCGCGCTCCGGTGGTCACCATCAACCCGGACTTCGCCACGAACATCCAGCAGGTGACCGACTGCGACGCCGGCCAGCCGGTCGCGGCGCAGGCGTCCAGCTTCGTCTACCTGCGCACCGCGCCGAGCGCGACCGCGCCGCTGTACAACGACCCCGGCCTCGACCCGACCGGCACCGTCGGCACCACCTGCGCCTCGGACTGGGGGGACAAGGCCAGCAGCGGCCAGCAGTTCGTGGTCGCCGGCCGGTCCGGCGACTGGGTCGCCATCTGGTGGGACGGCGCCAAGGTGTGGCTGGAGAACCCGACTGCCCGCCCGGTGCTCACCCCGACCTCGACCCTGGTCGTGCGACCGAGGCCGGGCGAGACCTCGGTGCCGGTCTACGGCGCCGCCTATCCCGAGGCGAGTGCCTACCCGGCCGCGATTCCGGTGCGAACGTTGACGCCCCTGCCCTACACCATCCAACCGGGACAGTCCTATGTGTACGGTGGAGTGACGCCGACGGACTACTACTACGCGCAGACCATCGACAACAGCATCCCGGACGACCACACGGATGTCGTCGGCAGCCAGCGTTATCTGGAGATCCAGCTCGGCCACCGGGTGGCGTTCGTGCTCGCCGCCGACGTCCAGGTGGTGCCGGCCTTCGGCTGAACGGCACGCACTCGGCCGCGGCGGTCCGGCGTCGAGTGCGTCAGTGCCGGGCCACCCGTGTTTCAGCCTCGGACCACGCGCACCCTGACCCCGAGCAGGCCGTCGAGCGGCACCCGGCCGACGGTCTGCTCGGGGCTGACCCGGTAGCCGCCGGCGCGCATCAGGTCCATCAGCCGCTCCGCGAGAGGCAGCACCAGATGCCGGCCCCAGCACCGTTCGCTCGCGTGGCCGAAGGGCAGGTAGCCGGCCACGGTGTCCGGATCGGCCACGTCCGCCCACCGCCGTGGCCGGTAGGCGTCCGGGTCGTCCCAGAACCGAGGGTCGCGCTGGGTGAGCAGGGGAAGCAACAGCACATCGTCGGTCGGCCCGATCCGGCGATCGATGTCCGGGTACTCCGGCGAGGCGAACCGCAGCAGGTTCCACGAGGGCGGCAGCAGTCGCAGGGTCTCCAACAGGATGTGCCGGTTCGGGGTGTCGGCCGGGAACGGCGCGGCCAGCCAGCTGGCGTTGGTGACCAGGGTGGACACCGTGTTGCAGATCGGCGAGGCCATCCGGCGGTACAGGCCCATCGCGTGCAGCCGGTGCCGGAAGTCGAACTCGGTGAGCGTGCCGAAGGTATGTCTGGCCAGGTCCGACACTGCCGAATCGGCGGAGACCGAGCCACCGGGCAGCGCGGCGGCGGTGCCCAGTACGGTCCGGGACACCGCGTGCGAGGCCTCCAGTCGGCGCCTGCTCAGCAGTTGGAGCCGAAACGGATCGGCGCCGAACATCAGCTTCCGCAGGTAACAGTGTCCGACCTTCGGCCATTCGCCGGACAGGTCGATCCCGGTTTCCAGCGGTTTCCGCAGCGCGCCCCGCACGTCGCGCGTGATCGCCTGCATCAGCTCCGAGGATTCTCCTCGGGTGATGGCCTTGCCGCGAAAGGGTTTGAACGTGGGCCGCTCGGATTCCCGCATCGGCCGGGCCCACAGGAGACGGTCGATCACGGCCGGATCGCCGACGCCGACCGTGCCGGCGTCCAACCGGAACACGGCGTCCCCGCGATGCCGGTCCAGCAACTCGGCCAGTCGCGGGGCGAACACGGTGGTCCTGGCCTGGTCCTTGGTGGAAACGTCCATCGATGCGGCTCCCCACGCGCAATCGGAGCGCCCGGTGAGGCCCTGACGGACCCCACCGGGCGCGACATCGGTAGGGACTAGTCCCAGCCGTACCACGCGAAGGTCTTCAGGCTTTTCTCCGGCATGATCTTGCTCTTCAGGAAGCTGACGAGCCTCATCGCATTACCTCCTCGGGTCGTCGAACTTCGCCCAGCCGAGTTGTTTGACGAATCGGAACAAGATTGTCGCCGAATCCGATTCTCTGCGTCTCGTCGTCGAAAGGCGAAGGTCCACTGTCCGCTCCAACGCGGCTGCTGATAGCTATATCAGCAGGTCAGAGGTGGGAGCAAGGGTTGGTCCGCGATAGTGGCAATACGCCACATCCGGGTAGCTCGCGCACCGTCGCGGGTGGTCGGCCGGCGCCCGGAGTCCTTCCGCGCAGGCCGTGAACTCCGGTGTCCACGGTCGCGGTGAGTACACGGCGAACTCCCAGGAAGCGGGAGCTTTCACAGGGGCTGCACAGCGGGCAGCTAGACACGGTGCGCGTCGGCATCACTATCGTAGGTAACTCAGGTACGGCTCGGCAATGACGCCGGCAATGACTGCCCATCACCGAGAAAACCGCGAGGACCGTCGATGACATTTGGTGCCACGGCCGATTCCGTGACGACGCGACCCGTTGAGCCAGGAGGCGGGGAGCCTCGGGCCGGCGGCGCATCGGCGCGGAAGATGCTGGTGATCGCGATCATTGTGCTGGCCGCGATCGCGGTGCGGCTGGCCTTCTTCACATACCAGTCCGGCGACTACACCGCGTACTTCGCCCGCTGGTATTCCTATATCAAGGACAATGGCGGCTTCCACGCGCTGAAGGACAATTTCGCCAACTACAACGAGCCGTACCTGTACCTGCTCGCCGGGCTGACCTACACCCCGATCCCGGAGTTGGCCGGTATCAAGCTGATGTCGGTCGTCTTCGACTTCCTGCTCGCGTTCTTCGCCTACCGCATCGTGAACCTGCGCTATCCCAACCGCTGGTGGCCGATCCTGGCCGGCGCGGTCGTGCTGTTCCTGCCGACCGTGGTGCTCAACAGTTCGATGTGGGGCCAGGCCGACGCGATGTACGCCGCGTTGGGCGTCGGCGCGCTCTACTTCCTGCTGCGCCGCCGTCCGTGGCTGGCCTGCCTGTTCTTCGGTCTCGCGTTCTCCTTCAAGTTACAGATCATCTTTCTGTTCCCGCTGTTGCTGCTGCTGGTCCTGCGCAGGTACGTGCCGTGGCGGGCGCTGCTGCTGATTCCCGGCGTGTACGTCGTACTGGAGATCCCGGCGCTACTGCTCGGCGCGAGCCCCTCGACCCTGCTGTCGGTCTATGTCACCCAGACCGACACCTACGACCAGTTGACCCTCAACGCGCCCAACGTCTACCAGTACTTCGACACCACCACCTCGACCGTCCTGCGCTACGGCGGCATTGTGCTGACCGGAGTACTGCTGCTCGCCCTGATCATCCCGGTCGTGCTGCGGCGCATCGAGTTGACGCCGACCCGGATTCTGCTCGCCGGCACGGTGTCGGTCCTGCTGGTGCCCTACTTCCTGCCGGCCATGCACGAGCGGTACTTCTATCTCGCCGACACGCTCACCGTGCTGTCCGCGTTCCACCTGCCGCGCACGCTGTGGGCGCTGCCGATCCTGGAACAGTTCGCCTCGCTGTTCTCCTACCTGCCCTTCCTGCTGATGACCACCGGCGCCGGGCGCGGCGGCTTCGGTGGCGGCGGACGACGCGGCGGCTTCCCCGGTGGCGCCGG